>CAVAZS010000127.1:0-6170 GCA_963593385.1 Lachnospiraceae bacterium
CCACTAGATAAACCGTCTAAACCATCGATTAAATTTATCGCATTCGTTATTCCAACAATCCAGAAGAACGAAATAAGTTTTGTGATAATAGAATTTGAAATATCAAATGATAAGATATGGAAATCTGTTAAATAAATATTTCCTAATATCATCGCCGCTAATGTTCCACCAATTTGAAATAATAATTTTATCTTTGGTGGTAAATCATAAATATCATCTAATAATGCACCAATAAATACGATACTTGAGCCTATTAATATGCCATTTAAAGAATCATCCGCTTTCCAAAGCAAAGTTAATGACACAATAAACGCAATATATATCGCTACGCCACCCATTCTAACTATTTTTCCATGATGTACTGTTCTAGCATTTTCTTCAGCATAGATTCCTAAAGCAAAACCTATTTTTTTGCATAAAGGAACTAAGCAAATAGAAATCATGAACGGTAATACAAAATATGGAAATGCACCTATAACTAAATTCATACGCTTTTTATTATAACATTATAAAAAGGTGGTTTGCCCACCCTTTTAAACAAAATATAAGAATCCTAAGAAAAATTGTGCTACTAGATACGCTAATGCAATAACAAGTAATGCATATAACAGTTGTGCTTCTAAGACATGATTTTTCTTGATAATCTTTTCAAAATTTAAGCTTTGCATTGCATAGAAAGAAACAAATAGACATATTCCATATACAAGTGCTTTGCATAAAAATGCGATTATATTTGAACTCATCTATTATTTTGTACCGAAGATTCTATCTCCAGCATCACCTAAACCCGGAACGATATATCCATGTTCATTTAGATGATCATCCATAGCAGCTAAATAAATATCTACATCTGGATGTGCTTTTTGTACTGCTTCTACACCTTCTGGTACACCAACTAGACATACTAGTTTAATATTCTTAGCACCACGAGCTTTAACAGCATCTAACGCTGCTACAGCACTACCACCAGTTGCAAGCATTGGATCTACAACCATAACAACTGCATCTTCTAATCCTTTAGGGAATTTAGCAAAATATTCATGTGGTTCTAATGTTTCTTCATCACGATATAAGCCAATAAAGCCTACTTTAGCTGTTGGAACTAAACGACGAATACCATCTAACAAGCCAATACCTGCACGTAAAATAGGTACAATAATTACTTCTTTGCTTAATTCATAACCAACACATGGTGAAACAGGTGTTTCTATTTCAATTGGTTCGACTGGTAAATCACGACATACTTCATAAGCCATTAGTTCTGCAATTTCGTCTAGATTTTGACGGAAATCTTTAGTAGAAGTGGCTGTTTTACGCATATGTGTTAATTTATGTGTGATAAGTGGATGATTCAAAACTGTTAACATTTAGTATTTCCTCCAAGTATTTTCTAATCAATTATGATAGTAGATAAATGCATTCAATGCAATACCATTAAAATTTTTAACTTTCTTCAATCACACAAAATATCGCTAATCTAGCATCATAGAAATCATCTGTACAAGTTACCATGGTTAATAATTTGTCTGATGGTTTAACAGTTACCGGACTTTCAAATATACTATCTGTTCTAACGCTCCTTACATAATTCATAAATGCTTCATTATCATCAAATGATAATTGAATAAAAGAATCTGTACCTTTTAGTAATAATCCCGCAAAAGGTTTAATCAAATAGTTTTTATCTTTTGTTTCTAATGTAAATTCTTTATGACTATTGTAATAGTTTTGATCTTTATAGCTTTCTAAGGAATAAAACATTGTACCTGTATTTGTATGATGACCATATAAAAATGTATTTTTATCATTAAATTCGCGATTATTTTCATAATCCATAAAGATACATCCCATATGGTTTTCTTTTCCATCAAATAAATGTTCTAGATAATATTCGTTATCACTACCTTGTACAATCGGATAATCAATTACACTATCTTCTAGCTTTAGCCATCCAACATAATCCTTGTTCGTTTTAGCTAAGGCATCATGCTTATTTACTTCTTTTTGTGTTTCTTTTGTTTCTATGATCTCCTCATAGACTTTTTCCCCTTCTTTGTATGAAGCATGATGAATGTATATGTCATATAATGACGCACAACATACAACTAGTGAAAATAAAAGGAGAAGATAACATAATCTTCGTCCTAATTTTGTTAATTTCTTCTTTTTCTTATTCATAACATATATCTCCTCATATATGTTATTCGCAAAAAAGTAGTCAAATCCTCAAAAATTATAAAGAAAAATATACAAATAGCATTCTATCTTTACCATTCATATCTTTTAATATCTCAAATCTAGCTTCCGGTAACATTTCTTGTACTAAATTTGTCATTCTTTCTCTTTGGTCATATCCCATTTCAAAAGCCATAAATGCTTTATCTTTTAGTACTTGTTTACAATCTCTAAAGATTTCACGATAGAATTTAAGACCATCTTCACCACCAAATAACGCTACATGAGGTTCATAATCTACTACCGCATGTTCCATTTCTTCGTGACTTGGTATATATGGTGGATTAGATACTAAAATATCTAACTTAATTCCTTTATCGATTAATGGCTTAAGCATATCTCCAGCATAGAAAGTAATATTAGCTTCATTATTTAAAGCATTTTGTTTAGCTGTTTCCAATGCTTCTTCTGAAATATCTGTAGCACTCATTTTAATCTTAGGTTCTTCTTTGCATAAAGCAATTGCTATAGCACCAGATCCTGTACCAACATCTGCTACATCTAATTCTTTCTTATCACCAAAATATTCATCAATTCTTGATAGGATATGTCCACATAATTCTTCTGTCTCGTATCTAGGAATTAACACATCCCCATTTACAATCATCTTATAGCCATAAAACCAAGAATAACCAAGTACATGACCTAAAGGTTCATCATTAAGAATTCTAGCCATACCAGCATCAAATTCTTCTTCTAAATTAGTTGGCATTTCTTCATCAAAATTCATGTATAAGTTGTATCTTTCTCGATTACTTAACTCAACAAGATAAGCCATGACTGTTTCTTCAGGGATATTATTTTCAGAGCATTTCTTTTCGTATAAACGAACTTTTTTAGAGAATGTAGTCACTACTCTGCATCCTCTAACTTTCTTTTTTCTTCTTCAGCAAGTAAGCCACCGATAACATCATCTAACTTACCTTCCATGATACGATCAAGTTGCGTGATTGTTAAACCAATACGATGGTCTGTTACACGGTTTTGAGGATAGTTATAAGTACGGATTTTTTCACTTCTATCACCTGTACCAATTTTTTCTCTACGAATCTTACCTTCTTCTTCCTCTTTGCGACGTTTTAGTTCTTCATAAACACGAGCTCTAATTAAACGCATCGCTGTTTCTCTATTTTCAATCTGGCTTCTACCTTCTTGGCAATTTACTGTAATACCTGTAGGAATATGAACAATACGTACAGCAGAGTCTGTTTTGTTAATATGTTGTCCACCAGCACCACTAGCACGGTGAGTTTCAATTGTTAAATCTTTTGGATCAATATCGATATCTGCTTCTTCTGCTTCAGGTTGAGCTAGTACTGTTGCAGTAGAAGTATGAATACGACCTTGTGCTTCTGTCTTAGGCACTCTTTGTACACGATGTGCACCTGATTCAAATTTCAAATGTTTATATACATCTGTTCCTTTTACAGAAAAGACGATTTGGCTAAATCCACCAGCTTCACTCACACTAGCTTCTAATACTTGAACTTTCCATCCCATATTTTCAGCATATTTAGAATACATACGGAACAAATCGCCAGCGAAGATATTACCTTCATCTCCACCAGCACCACCTCTAATTTCCATAATAACATCATGATCATCATCAGGATCTCTAGGGATTAATAAGTGTTGAATATGACCAAGTAATTCTTCTCTAGCAGGAACACATTCTTCTAGTTCCATAGCGGCCATTTCTTTCATTTCCGCATCATCATCTTTTGCAAGCTCTTCTGCTTCTTCAATTCTTTTATCTAACGCTTCTAATTTATGTAAAGCTTCTACAGGTTGCGATAAGCGAGCTTCTTCTTTTGATAAACGAGTTAGTTCTTTAGGATTTTTAACAACTTCTTCATCACTTAATTTCGCATTGATTTCATTATATTGTTTTTCTAATTCATGTAATTTTTCTCTAATTGCGTCCATATTACCTCCTATTTCTTTAAAGGATCTTGTAAGCGTCTAGGTCTACCAATAATTTCATGGCAATGTCTACATCTAGCCTCATAAGCTTCTTTAGCACCTACAACAATTGTTGGATCATTCCAATTTGCTGCCACACCATTCACAATACGTTGTGTTCTCGTTGCTGGGCCTCCACAAACAGTACATACAGCAGTTAATTTTGTCACAAATTCTGCTTCTGTTAAAAGTATTGGCATTACACCAAATGGTTGTCCTCTAAAATCTGTATCTAATCCTGCACACATGACTCTAATACCATGTTTTGCAAGAACTTCTGTTACTTCAATAATATCTTCGTCTAAGAATTGTACTTCATCGATAGCGACTACATCTGTATCCGCTGTAACATAATCTAATATTTCACTAGCTTTATCAATTAAGATACTATCTACCATACTGCCTGCATGGCTTGCCACTTTAGTTTCACTATAACGATTGTCAATTCTTGGTTTAAATACTAATATCTTTTGTTTTGCAAATTGTAATACATTGATACGACGTATTAATTCTTCTGTTTTACCCGCAAACATACAACCAGATATTACTTCTAGCCATCCTTTGCGATATTGTTTATACATTTCACTCATTATCTATTTCTTCCACTCTTGGAAGTCCTCCTTATGAGCAAAGCTACGATTTAATTTTCTTAGAGCGTTCGCCTCTAATTGCCTTACTCTTTCTTTTGTAACATTATAGATTTCACCAACTTCTTGTAATGTCTTTGGTGTTCCATCAATCAATCCAAAACGCATTTTTAATATCATTTGATCACGTTCCGGTAGTTCTTGTAAGATTCTATTTACTTCTTCTTTTAAATAAACATTATTTGTATATTCTGCTGGATCAATCGTTCTATCATCTTGAACAAAATCACTTATTGTTGAACTTTCATCATCACTAACAGGTGTTTCTAAAGAAATTGTATCTACATTTAATGATTTGATTTCTCTTACTCTTTCTGCCGTAATACCACCAACTTCTTTTGCGATTTCTTCTTCCGTTGGTTCACGATTTAGCTTCTGTATTAATGTTCTTTCAGCACGATTCACTTTAACAATTTGTTCATTTAAATGTACAGGAATACGGATATCTCTTGCCTGATTATTGATTGCACGCGTCATTGCTTGTTTAATCCACCAAGTCGCATAAGTACTGAAGCGGAATCCTCTTGTATAATCAAATTTTTCTACAGCACGCATTAAACCAATATTACCTTCTTGGATTAAGTCTTGGAATGTTAAACCATGTCCTACATATTTCTTAGCAATAGATACAACAAGTCTTAAATTACTATTGATGAGTAATTCTTTAGCACTTGCATCTCCTTCTTGTACTTTTTTCGCCGTTTCTTTTTCTTGTTCAGCTGTTAAAAGAGGAAAGCTACCGATTTCATTCAAATAAACCTTCATTGAATCAGTAGAATGAATCTCTGTATCTTCTTGCCCGTCTTCTTCATTTTCTTCAGTTTCTTCTAATAATTCTTCATCTTCAGAATCTAAATTTTCTTCTTCATTTTCAACATCAATACCATTTTCTTGTGTCCAATCAAATAAAGCATCGACATCTTCATCAGACAAATGATTTTTAGAAGCTAAATCATAGAGCTCTTTTTCTTCAATTTCTTTACCTTCTTGTTTCTCCGATAATAAAAGATTGCAAATCTCTTCTTTTGATAAATCTTTTTGATTTTTATTCATGAGTTTTTAACCTCCTCTTTTTTTATCGATTATGCCCTAAACATTTTACAAGAAAATCGCCACAAGAAAAAGATGAGACTCAAAAGAATCTCATGAAAGCAGAAAAAAAGTCTACAGAAAGCTCTATAGACTTTAAATTCACTACTTGCCTAGACCGTACTTCTTGTTGAAACGTTCTACACGACCCTGTGCTTGTGCGAATCTTTGACGTCCAGTATAGAATGGATGACAGTTTGAACATGTATCTACTTTAATTTCTTTTAATGTAGAACC
>CAVAZS010000128.1:0-6145 GCA_963593385.1 Lachnospiraceae bacterium
CTTAAATTAGGTGCTGTTCTTACTTTAATTGCGTCTACGTTAATATAACATTGTCCTATTACATCGCTTGCAGATGAATTTTGCTCAATTACTTCCTCGTCATTCATATAACTAATTGATCCGATAAATAATGGGAAATGGGCATATTCTGTTTCATCTAATATAAGCATTAAACGACTATCAGAAAAATAACAGTTATCGATAAGCATAAACATAAATGGTCTATCAAATGTCACATCATGATAAACATAATTAACTGGTGGACCGGCGTTACCTAATTGTCCTTGTACAACAGTTACAGCAGACATTTTTACTTCTTCTTCGTTTACTTCAACATTCGTTTTTTGTTTTACTTCATCAACTATTAGTAATTTAACTTTTTCGGAATCTCCATCCACCATATTGGTGAAATCTGCTTCAGTAAATAAACTTGATAGTCCTAGTTCTTTTAAATGATCAGATAATGAATATTCATTATCATATTTAAACTTAGGAAATGCTAAGCGAGTTATATGAAAATCTGCAACCTCTTTCCCTTCATCATCGCAACTGATTTTACCGTCAATTAAATTCATTATTGTTTCAGTATCTAAATTACTAACAAACTCATCAAAATCAATATCTTCATTTGGTAAAATACCAACAAATGCAGTTCCATTATTCAAATCTTTTACAAATCCTTCACATGTGTCTGTATGCCAATATCCATCAACTTCCATATGCATCATTGTCGCATTTCCAATAGAGCCATCTAAGTTATGAAATTCTTGCGTATAAGTATTATTTGATTCAAATGTGTCAATCCATTTAGCTGTGCTAGATAACGCATTTAGTAATAAAAAACACGTGCGATCGTTTATATCACTTTCACTAATAATATTATCAATTGTCTCATTACTCTTTGTTTTAGCCCAATCATTCACTTCACTAACCACATTAGAAATATTATTTGTAAAGTCTGATTCCTTCAAACTATCTAATCCATAATAATTTCCAACTGTTTCTTTAAAACTATCTTTTAAAGTTAATCCCGTTCCTAAATTAAACCACAGACCATTCGCATTACCAATATCATACATTTGACTTTGTATATCAGAATTAAACTTATTTAAATCATCCACACTCATGCCAAGAAATGTTTCTAATAATTTCTTAGTATCATTATTAGTACCATTAGATAAAATTGATAATGCCGCAAATAATGAATATGGAGAAATTAAGCTATTTTCCTCATTATCTTTATATGCATCTTTGAAAATCTTTAATGCATAGTTCGTATAGATATTTGTTGCAGTTTTAAATGAATCGTTATTTTCTGATTCATAAAAGCTTCCTATATCTTGTAATTCAATCGTATTGTAATTTTCTACTGGTTCACTTGTCGCAATTGTACTACTTTGTGGTGTAGAAGCCACTTGACCACTAGAGCAGCCACATAAACACGTTAAAAATGTCACTAAAATAATTTTTATTTTTTTCATTATACCCCACCTCGTTAAGCTCATTTTACCTTAACTATTTATGCACTTCAATTTTAACGAAAGAAAAAGGCCACTTTCGTGACCGATAGCTCTAATTTTTTAATGCATTGATAGGTGAAGGAATTCTTCCTCCACGATTAATCATTACTTCAGCGTTAGTTTGTTTTACGGCCATAACTGGGCCTTCGCCAAGTAATCCACCAAATACTAGCTTATCTCCAGCATTTTTACCAATAGCTGGAATTAAACGACATGCCGTTGTTTTCATATTAATCATGCCAATAGCTGCTTCATCCGCAATAATTGCTGAAATAGTTGCTGCACTTGTATCACCAGGAATAATAATCATATCTAGTCCTACTGAGCATACAGCTGTCATCGCTTCTAACTTTTCAATTGTAAGAATTCCTTTTTCTGCAGCTTCAATCATTCCTGCATCTTCAGATACTGGAATAAATGCACCTGATAATCCTCCAACTGAAGATGATGCCATAACACCACCTTTTTTTACTGCATCATTTAACATTGCAAGTGCAGCTGTAGTTCCAGGACCACCACAAGTTTCAATACCTACTTCTTCTAGAATTCTAGCGACAGAATCACCAACTGCAGGAGTAGGGGCTAATGATAAGTCTACAATTCCAAAAGGAACATTTAATCTTTTCGCTGCTTCTGTACCAACAAGTTGTCCCATACGAGTTACTTTAAATGCAGTTTTCTTAATGATTTCAGCTATCTCATTCATCGATGCATCTTTTCCTGCTTTACGTACTGCTTCACGTACTACACCAGGACCAGATACCCCAGTATTAATGACTACATCCGGTTCAGATACACCATGGAATCCACCAGCCATAAATGGATTATCTTCTACTGCATTACAGAACACCACAAGTTTTGCTGCACCAAAGCATTCATTCTCTTTTGTTCTTTCAGCAGCTTCTACAACTACTTCTCCCATAAGCTTTACTGCATCCATATTGATACCTGCTTTTGTAGAACCAATATTTACAGATGAGCAAACAATATCTGTAGTAGCTAAAGCTTCTGGAATAGATTCAATAAGAGCTTTATCACCAGGTGTCATTCCCTTTTGACATAAAGCAGAAAATCCACCAATAAAAGAAGCACCTACTGCCTTAGCGGCTTTATCTAGTGTTTTTGCATATTTAACAGGATCTCCTCCTGATACACTTACTAACATAGAAATTGGTGTGACAGTAATTCTTTGGTTAATAATTGGAATACCATATTCACTTTCTATGTCTTTCGCAACTTTTACTAAGTCTTTTGCCTTTGTTGTAATTTTGTTATATATCTTCTCACATGATTTATCGATATCTGTATCTGCACAATCAAGTAAGTTAATTCCCATTGTGATTGTACGAATATCTAGATTTTCTTCTTCAATCATGTGAATTGTTTCTAATATGTTATCTGATGTTGATGTCCACATAATAACCTCTATATTGTATGCATCGCATTGAAGATTCCTTCATGCATAACATGAATCTTTAAACCTTCTTTTTCACCTAAGCTTTGCATGTCATCTGTGAAGTTTTGTAACTCTAATCCTTCAGGAATTTCTACAATCATAATCATTGTGAATAAATCTTGTAATACTTTTTGTGTTACATCGACAATATTCACATTATATTCTGCACACTTTGTACTAACAAAAGCTAAAATACCAGGTCTATCTTTGCCAACTACAGTTATTACTACTCTCATAAGTTCTCCTTTTATAAACGGATTCATTATATCAACTTTATGATTTCCCTATCAAACTAGAATTACTATTTGATAGATTTTTCATCTATGTTTTACATTTGTTTCATCATAATGACATGCATTGTGCTATATTTACAAAAAAGAAAGGATTCCTTTATGAATCAAGAAATATTAGATTATATAGAAAAACATCGTACTTATGCAGATGACTTACTTGTAGAACTTGCTAAGATTCCAGCTCCTAGTAATCATGAAGAAAAAAGAGCTGAATTTGTTAAAAACTGGTTTCATCAAAATGGTGGTACACAAGCTTATATTGATGAAGCACTTAATGTTGTATGTCCAATCAATGTAACTAGTTCTAATCCTGTTTATGTTTATATGGCACATATGGATGTCGTATTCCCTGATACAAGCGAGTTACCATTAGTAGAAACTGAAGATAAAATATGTTGCCCTGGTGTAGGTGATGATACAGCAAATCTAGTCGCTTTATTACTTGTCGCAAAATATGTATTGGAACACCATCTCACTCCTAAAAACGATAAAGGATTTATTTTTGTAGCTAATACTGGTGAAGAAGGATTAGGTAACTTAAAAGGCAGTAAGAAAATTTGTGAAACATATAAAGATCGTATAGAAGAATTCTGTTCATTTGATGGTTACCTAAACGGTCTAACAAATGATGCCGTAGGAAGTGAGCGTTATAAAGTAGAAGTCATTACTGAAGGTGGACATAGCTTTGGTTCATTCGGTAATCGTAATGCCATCCAATATCTAGCAAGTATGATTGATACTTTATATGAATTAAAACCACCTGTATCAAAAGGTAAAACAACATATAATGTTGGAACAATCCAAGGTGGTACAAGTGTAAATACAATCGCTGAACAAGCAGAAATGCTATATGAATATCGTAGTGATAGTAAAGAAGATCTTTCTTTTATGCGTAAACACTTTAATAGTGTCATTGAAGCATATCGTAATAAAGGTGTAACAGTAAATGTTACTTTACTTGGTGAAAGACCATGTAGTAGTTCAGTTGACCAAGAAAAAATAAATGCACTAACTACCCGTACAGCAAATATCATCACAAAATATTATGGAGAAATGCCTAAAATTACAGCTAGTAGTACAGACTGTAACATTCCTTTGTCTTTAGGTATTCCTGCTGTATGTCCTGGAATGGTAAGTGGAGCAGGTGCTCATACTAGACAAGAATATATTCTAAAAGATAGTTTATTACTAGGTTATAAGTGTGCTTTTGAAATCATCATGCATTATTTTATGGAGGAATTCTAATGAGTGAATATTTAAAAGTTGTAGATGAACACGCTACATCGTTAGATGAATTAGCAGATAAAATATGGGATCATCCTGAAACAGCATTTACCGAATTTGAATCTAGTAAATTATTAGAAGACTACTTAGCAAATGAAGGATTTGAAATCACAACAAATGTAGCAGATATCCCTACTGCATTTACTGCTAGATTTGGTTCTGGTAAACCTGTTATTGGTTTTCTAGGTGAATTTGATGCCTTAAGTGGTCTAAGTCAAAAAGCTGGTATCACTCATGAAGAAGCTTTAGTCAAAGGTGGTAATGGTCATGGTTGTGGTCATAATTTACTTGGTGTAGGCGCATTAGGTGCCGCATTAGTACTTAAAGACTATCTAGAAAAAACACACAAGTCAGGAACAGTAATTTATTATGGTTGTCCTGGCGAAGAAGGTGGTAGTGGTAAAGCATTTATGGCTAGAAGTGGCATCTTTGAAGAATTAGATTGCGCTTTAACATGGCATCCATCTGAGTTAACAGAAGTAGCTCAAGGATCTTCTTTAGCAAATATCCAAGTTCTCTATACTTTTAGTGGTATTGCATCTCACGCTGCAGCTAATCCTGAAAAAGGAAGAAGTGCACTAGACGCATTAGAACTGATGAATGTTGGAACTAACTTTTTAAGAGAACATATGAGTGATCAAGCTCGTATCCATTATGCAATTATTGATGGTGGTGGATTATCACCTAATGTTGTTCAACCCCACGCTTCTGTCTTATATCTTATTCGTGCCCCAAAAAGTGAAGAAGCTCAAGAATTATATCGTAGAGTAAATTTAATTGCAGAAGGTATGGCAATGGCAACAGAAACAAGTGTTAAGCATGAATTAATTAAAACATGTGCTGAAGTCATTCCAAATAAGCCATTAGAAAAAGCACTATATGCATCTATGCAACGAATAGACGCCCCTAAACTAACAGATGAAGAACTAGCATTTATCAAAGAAATTACTGCTAGTAGTACTTCTAAAAAAGGTGAATCATTACTAAGATACGAAAGTAAATTACTGCTTCAAGAAGATAAAGATAAAGTAAGAGCACGTTTAAATGATGACTTCTATGGTGAACCCCTTCCTTATGAAGAAGTTACTTTCACTAGAGGAAGTTCTGGTTCAACAGATGTAGGAGATGTTAGTTGGAATACACCAACAGCACAAATCCATACAGCTACTTGGGCCCCAAATAGTGGTGGTCACTCTTGGCAAATTGTTAGCCAAGGTAAAGGCTCAGTAGCACATAAATATATGCGTTATTGTTCTAAGATACTCGGTTTAACTGCTATCCATTTATTAGAACAACCAGAAATATTAGTAGACGCAAGAAAAGCTTGGCAAGAAGAACTAGATGGTAGAACTTACAATAAAATACCTGATGATGTAAAACCTCGTTCTATTGCGTCACTAGCAAAATAATCAATTTTCTTTATAACAAAGCTAAGTATTAATAAGTATTTAGCTTTGTTTTTTATAGTCATTCTTACACTTTCCTTACAATTCAACTAACATCATCATTTTTTCTTAAAGCGTGCTACACTAGCATCATTGAGGAGATAGTTATGCAATCTTATCTAGTTGTAATCAAAGAAGCTTTCTTAT
>CAVAZS010000129.1:0-6013 GCA_963593385.1 Lachnospiraceae bacterium
AAAAGAAATACACCATGGCAGGTAGCTGTGGTGTATTTTACGTAAATAATGAATTTTAATGTCTTCCTTCGTCCTTGTAGCATTCTACAAATCGAGAAGAAAATGATGGTTTTTGATGTTCAACATAAAGATGAGTAGTACTAGCAAATTCATTCATTCTAAATGAGGCAATACCTTCTGTTCTTTCCTCTGTATAGATGCTTGTGACGCTAGTTGGTAAAGCAACAAAGTTATGCCATAAAATCATAGGAGATATGTTGAATAAATCACTAAGTAAGACGCATTCTATGCCAAAGTGACAAAAGAAACATAAAGTATCGTGATTTGATTTTGTGACTTTATATAGGTTGCCTTCTTTTTCGTAACCATGTTCTTTTAAGAGAGAACGAAATTCATTGATGACATGCTCATATTCTTCTTTAACATTCGCATCTTTAAATAAAGGATAGTCATACCATTTATTAGGATTATAGAAATCAGGATTTGTTGTCCAATCTTCTGGTAACCAATCCCATACTGAGTGGAAATCATTTGCGAAACTTGGATGATGAATGCGTGGTGTAAATTCTTTTAGCCAAGGTAATGTAGTTGCAGTTCGATTTAAACGTTTTAATGTAAGACTAGCAGTATCTTGGGCTCTACCAAGAGGAGAAACATAGAAATCTGTTACATCAACATGTTCCATATATTTGCTTAATGCTTCAGCTTCTTTCCAACCTTTTTCGGTTAATGAATCAATAGAATAATCAGGGTCACCATGACGGATGATTAATAATCGCATTTTATACCTCCTATAATCCTTTAAAGATGTATACTTGAGTAGTAAAGGATAAATCTATGAAAATCATACAACAAATTGATAAATTTCTAAATTGGCTACTTGCACCTCTAATAAAACTTCTTACACCAATACGATTATTTTTATTTCCTGAGAAATATTTAGAACATGTTCAAGCATATAAAGATGCCTTAAAGATGAATGCGACAGAATACTATTTCCGTGATACGAAATATAAAATGAATAAGAAATTAAATAAATATATTTCACTGTATTCTCTTTTTTCAAACACTGTATTTGTTGTTTGCTCATCGCAATTTATTGCATATTTAATAATAGGTGATTTGTATGATTTGAATCACAATATAACATGGTTTATTTTAATATTTGTTGAAGATGTCATTGCGGCAATAATCTTAAGATTCTTTATTGCTTCATGTGAAGAAGCGTAAGATATAATTAAAACGATAGGAGAAAATGTATGGAGTATAGAAAATTAAATGGATTTTATATAGTAAGAATGGATCCTAAAGAAGAAATTTTAGAAACACTTGCTAAAATATGTGAAAAAGAAAATATTTTATGTGCTAAAGTTGAAGCAATTGGTGCACTAAGTGAGTTTACAGTTGGCGTATATAAAGTGAATGAAAAGAAATATTATAGTAATCATTACGAAATGCCTACTGAAATTACTGCATTAATTGGAACAATTACAGAAATGAATGGTAAACCTTATATTCATTTACATCTAACAGCTGCAGATGAAGAAGGTAAAGCATATGGTGGTCACTTAAATAAGGGAGTTATAAGTGCTACATGTGAGATGGTCATCACATTAATGGATGGTCATGTTGGTAGAAAACTTAATGAGGAAATAGGTCTAAATTTCTTTGAATTTGATCAACAATAATTAAGAATATATTAAGGAAGAATGTATAAATATTAAGGATTTATGCATTCTTTTTTAAAAGTACAAAAAACGCAATTTTTGTACTTTAAGATCTAATACGTGTTTGTTAAGCTTAAGTCATCAAAGATATTGCAATAGCTTGATAAGAACAGGAGAATAAAAATGAAAAAAATAATTAGGTATTTATTTGTGATTTCATGTGCATTTATGTGTATGATTGTTATTCCAGTTCATGCGGCAACAGCTAGTGGAGAAGATGATAATGTTCAATACACATATTGGGACCAAGGCGATATTAATACATATTGGTCAGGAGTTTACAATAAAATAAATTATAATTCTTATAAACCGTGTATTGGATCTGCCATTCCAGGATATGGTGGATGTGGAGATATTGCATGGCAATCACAATATGTTGAGCATTGTGAGGGTATTAGTGTATTTAATCATTATCATTATTTGTTGAGCGGCTACGGAACAATAGATTATAAGGTTAAGTAGTGGACTTAGGGCAATTGAATTTGCCCTTTTATAATAGGAGGTATATGAAAAGAAATATTAGTTTATTATCATTACTTATTATTGCTTTTACTTTTATATTAACACGCCATCCTTTTAATTATGTTAGTGCATTTCGTATTACAGAATATACTAGAGCTTATGATATGACAGGCCATTTACGCACAATGCTTGAAATTCCTGAATCAGAAACATTGACTTCGATTAATGCAAAAGAATTTCATGAAAAAATGGAAGAAATTGCTATAAAAAATCATCTAGTGATATATTCTGGAGAAGCAAATGATAAATCATCACAAGATTTTAGTTTCTACATTAGCAATAATGATTTATATATAAATGATTGGCTATTAGTTGATGGAAGTACTAAAATCAATCTAAATGATAATGTGTATTCAATGAAAAGTGATAATAAAAAATATAAAATAAGTAATATTTTGTATCCATCATTTAGTTTATCTGTAACAAATATAAAGAACAAAACCACTAATAGCGGAAACTATATTCTTTTTAATTTAGAAGGTAATATAGAAGAAAATGTAAATAATTTTATAGAAGGGCTTCAAAAAGAATATGGAGATTTTCCTTATAAGGGTGAGGGATCAAAAACATATTATGACTATAAAAGTGATTTAGAGTATTCAGGTGGATTGACATATGATTTGAAACTGAAAATCGCAATAGTTTTAATTCTTACATTAATGTTATGCTCTAAAATATTTTCGATGACACGAGAGATATCTGTACATAAGATAGAGGGACAAAATGCTTTTTCTATTTATTGGGATATGTTTTTGAGGTATTTAATAGAATATTCAATAATAGGTTTACTTATTTTCTTTGTATGTTTATTTATCTATTTCTTTGGTGGTATTAATAGTTTTAGAGTATTTTCTGATTTATTTTTGTTAGAGTATATTCAAGTTTTTGGTATAGAAATAGTTATATCATTAATAATTTATTTGGTTATTCGCTTTGTACCGATTGTTAGTTCGTTTAAAGGTGAAAGTAAGATGACTGTTGTTGAACAAATAGCGTATATTACGAAAATGGGTGCAGTATTTATTTTACTTCCATCAGTATTAACTTGTTTTACACAAACGAAAGATTTAATCACAATGGTAAGCAGACATGAACATGTTTTAAACATATTAGAAAATTATTATCAATTTGGTAGTGATTTAACTTCACGATATTCATTAGATATTGGGCAAGATTCTTATCTAGCAGTGCGAGATCAATTTACGGAAGAAACGTGTGGTTTTGTTTTTAGTAAAGGCTATTGGAGTGAAACATTACAAACACCTGATGCGGATAATTTGGAATGGTTTTATAGTGTTAGCTGGTCATACATAAGAAATAATAATTTGCTAGATAATGATGATTGGAAAAATGATGCAGTTGTATTTATGACTCCTGGTGTCACTTATACAGAAGGAGAAATAGAGTGGAATATATTTACTAGTTTAGGTAGTGAAAAAGAAGTGCATTTTATTTATATAGATTATTACCCAGATACTTTTTCTTTTAATGAATTATTAAAGCAAGATAAAGTGTCCTCTTATCCATTAGTTTATACACCTGATTTATATGGATATGAAGGACAAATGACAGGTAGTATTTTTTACTATGAAGGAAATTTAGAAGAAGCTACAGAACTTGCAAATAAAGCGTTTAGAGATAATGGGTACGCACCAGCATATACTATAGAATCGATGAAAAATAACTTTGAACAACATTATGAACTCAATGTAGAAAATTTAATTAAACAAGTTTTTCTGTTTTTGGCAATTCTACTTGCAATAGCATTAACAAATAGATTCTTAATACAATCAGATATAGATAGTAATTCGCAAAGATATCGTGTTGCTTATACAGAAGGTGTGATGCCTTATAGTATATTAACGTATATCTTGAAGATAGCTAGCCCTGCATTTTTAGCTTTAATTGCGTGTGTTATATCTAAACGAATAACTGGCTTAAATAATATATTTTATAACTTTATATTTATCATATTTTTTGAATCTATTCTTTATGTTTATTATGTACATTATTACAGAAAGGTGGTACACAAATGAAAATTAAAGTAAAAGACTTATGCAAATCATTTGGCAATCTTACACTTTTTGATCACTTAACACTAGAAATACCTGAAAAAGAAATTACTTGTATTTATGGTACAAGTGGATGTGGAAAAACAACATTGTTAGATATCATAGGATTTATCGAATCATATCAATCAGGAAAAATTCTATACGATGGAAAACAAGTAAAAAATAAAGCATCACAAAGAAAGATGTTACGAGATAATATTGGTTTTATTTTTCAGGATTTTGGATTAATCGAAAATGAGTCAATCATCAATAATTTAAAGATAGTAAAAAAGATAAAGAAGATGCCTCACAAAGAGAAAAAGATTAAAAAAGTGCTGAATAGTTTACAACTTGATATGGATTTAAATCGTAAAGTATATGAATTGTCTGGCGGTGAACAACAACGTCTTGCAATAGCTAAAATCATTTTGAAAGATCCTGATTTAATCTTGGCAGATGAGCCTACAGCATCATTAGATTTAGGTAACAAAGAAATTATATTGAATTTATTAAAGCAATTTTCGGAAGAAGGAAAAACAGTAATTATTGTTACGCATGATAAAGATACGATAGAAATAGCAGATAATAAAATAGATTTGAGTAAAGCAAAAGAAGGAATAGTATATGAATAAGTTTATTCTTTGTGTTATATCTTTTACTATGCTTTGTGGATGTGCTTTAAAAAAAGAAGGTGTCGCTACAGAAGAACAATTGAATGATACATTTCAAATAGAATCTAGTGGTGACATGGATGTTTTTTATAATGAAGATGGAACGCATCGATGGTCTTATCCGCCTGATGAATCCTATACAGCTGAAGAAACAAAGTTCTATATTGAAGGGAATGCATGTATAGTTGGAGATTATCTTATAGGTAAAGTATTGATGACTAACGCAGATGTCATGTATGTGACAATAGGATCCCATTGTTATGAAGAAAAATATGATGGTATAGTTATGTTGAAACCTACAGATATTAATTTTGAAGACATAGATAAAGTGCAATTTGAAAGCTTGATAAAAATCCATTATGAATTTCCGAAAGGCTTTGAACCTACATCTTATTTAGAATATTTGGACTATATGACTTATATAGAGCTATTAGAAGGATAAAAATAAAGATGAATAAAAACAATGAAAAAAGATTGAGTGAAGCATATGTTCATTTGTTAGAGCAAAAAGATGCAGCCGAGATTACAATAGTTGAATTGTGCGATGAAGCGGGTGTATCGAGAAATTACTTTTATAGTCATTTCAACAATATTTGTGATATTGAAGGATTAGTGCAAAAACGGATGGCAGCACCATTTTTGGAATACATTGACAAATTTGAAGAATATAATGGCAAAAAAATTATAGAACTGTCAAAAAGTGAATTTATAGATATGCTAAAGAATACATTTTGGCCATACTATTTGGATAAAATAAGAGAAAATAAAGTTTTTGTTATAAATGTTATGAGAAATTATAGCTTTTGTATGTGGGATAGTTCAAAGGAAATAATTTATGAAACTGTGTAGAAACCGTTTTTTGATTATTACGATATACCGAAAAGGATGAGAAAGAAGCTATTTGCATATTATTGGTCTGCAATAATGATGTTAGTTTATTATTGGGTTGAAGATGGATGTGTTGAACCTACAAATGAGTTCTTAGAGGATTTAAAATTCTGTTTTAATTTAAAATTAGATGATTTTTAAAATTATATTCAAA
>CAVAZS010000130.1:0-5888 GCA_963593385.1 Lachnospiraceae bacterium
CAAATGATATTCATAAATTTGTGACTGAAATTAGTATTCCTGTAGTATAAACTATAGGTATGGAATTGGTGCAAAGACAAAAAGAAATATTAAAAACTTTAGTATCTAATGAATCTATATCTACACAAGATCTATTAGATACTTTTGGCATTTCTTTGCATACATTAAAAAATGATATTGATCGAATTAACAATGAAATAAGTCCTAGGTCACATATATACAATAATGACAATGATCAATATTACTTGGATAATAAAGAATCTTTTATTCAAGATAATTATTTTTTATCAGACATACTTTTATTTGATAATCAAATGCGATTTAATCAAATTTATGGTTATATATTAGAACATCAATATACAAAACTAGAAGATTTAGAAAATACTTTAAATCTAGAAAGATCTACCTTTTTACCATATCTAAAATTAGTAAAAAAACAATTAAAACAATTTGATATTACTTTATTGTCGAAGCCAAAATATGGCTATTATCTAAAATATACTGAACAAAATTATCGTTATGCTTATGTCTTTTATCTCACATTAATTAAATATCCTATCGATTCAAATGACTCAATCTTTAACCAATTGATAGAAGATATAAAAAATAAAAAACTAGAAATAAATGATACAAAATTTACACAACTTTATTATTATCTAAAAACTGTTCGAGAAAGAAATGATAAAGGATTAATTCTTAGTGACGAAAACAAATTGTACAATAATATTTTAGAAATCATGAATCTAAAAGAAAAAGAATATTCTAATTTATTATCGAAAGAATCAATAAATGAATTAAGAAATGCATTTGAAGTATATTTAAAAGAACATAATTTATCATTTTTAATGAATGAATGTCATTTATCTTTATTTGATTTTGTACTTAAAAGTAAATTAAAAAGGAAACATAATATTTATTTGAATATGATTCCAAACCAATTGGATTCGATTTCTAAAAAATCCCCAATATCTTTATTTTTAGCAAAACAAATTTTAGATTTTACTCAAGATTATGATGAAAGCAGTACATATGAGTTAGCGAATATTTTATATAACGAAATTGTTACAAGACATTATGCATATCAAAAATTGAAAATATTAATAGTCTCAACTTTAGATAAAAGCTCTCATGCATCATTGAAATATCGTTTAAATAATCGTTATGCCAATTATATTGAGATTATAGACAGTGCATATTTTTATGAATTATCTGAACAACTAGTCAACAAATATGATGCAGTGATTTATTTTCAAAAAGATGGAATGGTTTTGCCAAGTTATGTAAAAAAGAAATATGCATTAGATTATTTTATTAATTACAACGACTTTTCTAATATGTTTGAAGAATTGATTGTTCCGCATTTTATTTATTCTAATCCTTTTGATTTTAAGCATGCGATAGAAAAAATACCATTGAATAGTATTGATGACTTAAATGATTATCAAGTGAAAATATATAATCAACTGGGGATTTCAGTATTGTTTACAAACACAGAACCGAAAACAATTTATTATTCATTTGATTCAATAAAGAAGATAAATAATGAAAAAATAAAAGAAGGATTTATTTTTATCTTAAATACAAATGAAGATATTCTATCCCTTAAAATGGCAGAGCATCTAATTCGTTTATTAACACAGAGTAAAAAAGCAAAAATATATTTACTGCAAGGAACAGATGATATTTATTCTGAATTGCTACATCATCGTAAACAATTTGTTAGATAATTTTTCGGAAATAAAAATAAAAAATCCTAATGAAAGCTTTATGAGTTAAGCACTATTGTAATAGTGGTGGAAAGTCATAAAGCTTTTTTGAGTATATCTAGGTAAAAAGTTAAAGCAAGTAAATCTGCACTTCCACCACAAGAAATATGGTGTGCATTACAAAAGTTGCAAAATGAAGCATATTCTTGCTTAAAAAGAGGAGAAGCTTGAGAGCCTAAATCAAGAAGATAATTAGCTTTGTCTCTAACATCATGATAAGTATTTATATCATGATGATGCAAGATACATGTATCATTTGAATTTGTTATCAAACTTAAAAGAAGAATAACATCATCATATCCATGCTCTAGTAAAGGTAAAGAGTAGGTAGTGATTGAATTTAAGCAATTATGCACTTCTCCGATAATACCTGTTAAACCATATTCTTTATATACTTTTTGTCCATATGTTTTAGGCGAAGATATGCATAAAAGATTTTTATAGTCAGTCTGGTTAATGATTTCAAAATTATTTAGAAATTCGTTCCAAGATAAATGATGTTTTAAAGTATAGCCTAAAGATAGATTTGTAATAGCAAATAAATAGATTGCTCCTTTGTGAGTATTAATGAAATGTGTTTCTTGTAACATGTCTTGTTCTATTTGTATTGCATAAGGTCGTGCTATTTCTAAGCATTCTGTTAATGAATGATTCATTCCTATTTCAATGAAAACATAAAAAGACTTAGAAATGCATTCAATGCTTTTAGACATCAAAGCATAGTCCATATCTTTATGGCAACCATTACTATTAGGGCAAACTAAACCTGGTTTCATTTCTAGATTTAGTTCTCTAAATAGACTATATCGAATAGATTCGTGAATGAATTCTTTCGTTAACATATTTGTATTGTACAAAAAAAGAAAGGAAATAGATATGCAATATCAATATATCGAGCATGAAGATAATGATTTAGAACTTAAAAGTTTTTTATTGAAGAATGATTTATGTATGCAAAAAGAATATGAATGGGGATATAAAGTTTTTGATTCAAATCAACTAGTTGCATGTGGATTTGTACAAGGCCATTTATTAATGATGGTCGCAATAAGTAAAGAATATCGTCATCAAGGAATATTACAAAAACTAATGTTAAAGTTGTTTGAAACATGTATGCAGAAAAATATTGATCCAATTTATTTGTTTACAAAAAGAGAACATATTTCTTCTTTTAAAGCATGTGGTCTATTTACCATAATAGATGATGAAGTTTCAATGATGAGTAATGATAAAAATATATTGGATAAACAAAATATAAAAGAATATTTAGTTCAAGAAAAATGGCCATATTCTTATTATTTTTGTAAGAATACAAAAGAATATGAAGAATATAAAAATAAAATTCAGGAGAAATTAAAGTATGGAAATTAAGAAAATAGCGATGTGCGGAACATTAGATTCTAGCGATGTATTAGTTACTGTTCGACCAAGTGACAATGAAGTAATAAATATTACATCACCTGTAGCATCACGTTTTGAAGACAAAATACGTAGTGCTGTTCAAAAAGTATTAAATGAAAACGATTGCCATCATGTATCAGTAACATTACAGGATAGCGGCGCTTTAGATTGTGTGATTGAAGCAAGAGTACAAACAGCTCTAGAAAGAGGCAGTAAAGATGAGTAATCTCAGAAGATCAATGATGTATGTACCTGGCAATAAACCTGGTCTAATGCGAGATTGCATGATTTATGGTGCTGATTCAATTATGTTTGATTTAGAAGATTCAGTAAGTTTAGATCAAAAAGATGCTGCAAGAAATCTTGTATATCATGCTTTAACAACACTAGATTTAAGTGAAGTAGAAACAGTTGTACGAATCAATGATTTACATGGACTTTATGGTGAAAAAGATATTGAGTTAATGGTTAAAGCAAAACCGAATATTATCCGTTTGCCCAAAACAGAAACAGCTTATGATATTCAAGAAGTTGAAGAAAAAATAACTTATTGGGAACAACGATATGGATATCCAATAGGTACTGTAAAAATCATGGCTGCGATAGAATCAGCATTAGGAATCATGAATGCCTATAGTATCGCTACTTCTAGTAAAAGACTTGTTGCAATTGCAATAGGTGCTGAAGATTATGTGACTGATTTACATACAAAAAGAAGTCCTGAAGGAATTGAACTGTTATTTGCGAGAAGTATGATTGTTAACGCTGCGAGAGCTGCGGGTATTGCTTGTTTTGATACAGTATATTCTGATGTGAATAATGATGAAGGATTTGTAAATGAAGCTAAGTTAATTAAGCAATTAGGATTTGATGGTAAATCTTTAATCAATCCTCGACAAATTCCATTACTTCATGAAGTATATAAACCAACAGAAAAAGAAGTACAAAAGGCAATTGAAATTGTGGATGCGGCAAATAAAGCAAAAGAAAGTGGATCAGGTGTATGTGCTATTAACGGTAAAATGGTAGATAAACCAATTATTGAAAGAGCATTACGTACATTGGATTTAGCGAAATCATACCAGATGATTGATGAGGAATAATGATGAAAAATAGTATTGGAAGAAATATCCCAGATGAGATTTTGGAAATGTATCATAAGTATCCATATGGAAAAGAATTAGATGATCAAATTAAAACGATGCAAAAAAGGGTTTGTAATAATACAAAAATAGATGATAAATTAAAGCCATCTTTAGAACAAGCAATCATAGATAGTGGTTTAAAAGATGGCATGACAATTAGTTTTCATCACCATTTTAGAAATGGTGACTACATTGTAAATATGGTCATGGATGAAATTGCAAAATTAGGAATTAAACATTTAAATTTATGTGCATCTAGTTTAAATACAGTTCATTCTTCTTTAATTAACCATATTAAAAATCATGTGATTGATTCAATTGAAACTAGTGGACTAAGAGGAGAACTCGCGGATGAAATTAGTCGTGGTTTAATGAGCAAACCTGTTCTTATTCACTCTCATGGCGGTAGAGCAAGAGCAATAGAAACAGGAGAAACACATATCAATGTTGCGTTTATTGGTGTTCCAAATACAGATCAATATGGTAATGCAAATGGATTAGATGGTGATAGTGCTTGTGGTTCTTTAGGTTATGCATTAATTGATGCAAAATATGCAGATTATGTCATTTTAATTAGCGACCATTTAGTTACATATCCAAATTCACCACGAGCTATTGATGAATCATTAGTAGATAGTGTTGTTATAGTTGATAAAATAGGTGATTCAAGTAAGATAGCAACAGGTGCTACTAGGTTTACAAAAGATCCTAAAGAATTATTGATTGCTAAAACATGTGCAGAAGTTATTACTTCAACTCCTTACTATCATGATGGTTATGCGCTACAAGCGGGTTCGGGTGGCTCAAGTTTAGCTGTTGCAAGATTCCTAAAAGAAAAAATGATTGAAGATCATATAAAAGCATCTTTTGGATTAGGTGGTATTACAGGGATATTTGCAGAACTTTTAAATGAAAATTTGATTGATACATTATTTGATGTACAGGACTTTGATTTAGTAGCCGCAAAATCATTGAAAGATAATGCTAAACATATAGAAATTGACGCAAGTCAATATGCTAGTATTGCTAATAAAAGTGCGATTGTAAATCATTTAGATGTAGTAATATTAAGTGCATTAGAAATTGATTCTAATTTCAATGTTAATGTTATGACAGGATTTGATGGCCATCTTAGAGGTGCTTCTGGGGGACATTCTGATGCTGCAAAAGGAGCTAAATTAACCATTATTGTTACTCCATTAATCCGTGGTAGGATTCCTACAGTTGTTGATGAAGTAACGACTGTAATTACACCAGGAGAAGATGTTGATGTTTTAGTAACGGAAAGAGGCGTTGCAATTAATCCAAAACGAAAGGATTTAGTTGAAATTCTTTCTAAGAATAAAAAACTAAAAATTGTAGATATTCAAGAATTAAAAGAGAAAGCATATGCTTTGACAGGTATTCCTGAAAAAGTAAAAACAAAAGAAAAAGTTGTGGCAGTAATAGAATATCGTGATGGAACGATAATAGATGTAGTGAATGAAGTCAATGAATAGAAATATTAATGAGATATTATTAGCTCGAGAACAAAAGCAACAAGATATTCAAATGCTCTTGGAGCGATATATTACAG
>CAVAZS010000131.1:0-5795 GCA_963593385.1 Lachnospiraceae bacterium
TGCAATGAGAGGGTCGAAGTAAATCTAATTGATTTATTTCACTCTACTCTATTATGGAATTTAAATATTTTAGCTATTTATTTAATGAATTATAATAATGAATTTGGAAAGAAAATTATTTTTCAAACAGTTCTGAGTGTGTTCCAAGTCGATAGAGCATTAGCACAAGTTTATTATTCTGAATCTCGTAAATAAGTAGCCAGTCTGGCTCAATATGACATTCACGTGTTCCTTTATAATTGCCAGTAAGATTATGATCTCTGTATTTTTTATCGAGCACCATTCCATTTCCTAAGATGTTGATTACCTCAAACAATTTATCAAGATTTTTGTTTTGCTTTTTAGCAAGTTTTAAATCTTTTTTAAACTGAGTGGTAAATAGCACTTCATATTTCATACTTCTAAAGCTTCCTTTAAATCATCTATGGTGGAATATCTTGGTGCGGTTGGGTCGGATAATAGCTTTTTGCCTTCTTCGATAGCTGCAAGTGTAGTAGTATTAGGTGTCTCTAACTTTAAATCAAAAGGAATTCCATGTTCACGGATAGTGGTTCTTAAAAAAATATTGATTGCAGTTGTCATGTTAAGACCGAGTTCATTGAAAATTTCTTCTGCTTGGTCTTTAATAGCTTTTTCAGTTCTAATATTCAAATTTGTTGTTGCCATATAAATATCACCTCTATTTAATTGTAGTTTATCTATAAATGTTGCATATGTCAATATACTGTCATTACATTATAAAGAAAATGTAAAAATGGCGATTCGTCTCATCACTTTCGCTTCTTAGAAGTGATGGATTTCTTGTGAAAATTAGTTAAAAAATCGAAATCTTATAGATCAGTCGAAAATTCTTAAACGAATTTATAATGAGTGACTAATCATATTTATTGAACATATCTTTTGCATATAACCTAATATCTTTAGGTGTTGTCATATTATATTTTTCTTTTACTTTCGTGAAAAAGTTTGCAATTAATTCTTTTTCGATTATTTTATTTAAAGATTTTGTAGATGATATGTTACTACATGTGTTTATCCATGGGTCTTCACTACAAGTGAATTCTTCAAGGATTTTACTGCTGTAGCAACAAAAATATTTGATAACACAATCAATTAAATCTTTTTCGTTTGGTGTAAATGTTAGCAAATCAACATTTTCTTTCTTTAAATCGGGATTGAAATGATAATTACAATATTTTTCGTAAACAGCTTTATAAACGGGCCCATAAGTCCATGCTTCACAATCATCGTTGAACATATATTCTCCAAAGAATGCATAATAAAATCCTTGTGCATAATATAAATATTTTTGAAGAGCTAAAGGAGTGATATCTTCACATTGATATAGGAAATACTGTATAGCATCATTGATTTTGTTACTGTACTTTTTGTTTTCATTTATTATTCTTTGAACAGCTTTAAGACTTTTTTCATAAGCATGTTTAGAAGATAATCGATTTTTATTATTTTCTAAAATACAGAAGTAATAATTAGGATCATCATATAAATGACTAAGTGTTTCAGAATATTGCTTTGTTGGAATATCTCCATCAGAAAAACGAGTAAAAGTATGTTCACCCCAACCTAGAAGATTAGATAAAGGTCTTTTTCCAATTGAATATCGTTTAGGAATAGCTTGAACTTTTTCTAATGAAATGATTCCATTTTCTTTTCTATATACTTCATATAGTGCTTTAAGGTTACTATCAACTATCTCTTCTACATAAACATGAGCACCGCAATTAGCACATGTTGCTTCTAAACCGATATATTGATATTCTTTGCCACGAATAGTGCCAACCATTTCTTTTTGTGTAACGATATAATCAACATCATTTCTACATTCTTCACAGAATACTTTTTTATTTGCCATAATAGATTTCCTTCACAATTCATATTATACATTTTATCTTAAGAAAATGTACTAATTGGTACATTTTAAAAAATAGGCAAATTTTATAAAATAATGCATGCATGTTTATTTCGAAAACAAGTATTTATACTGTTTAAACATAGATTTCTTCGTATTTTCTGTTGTAATTTGTG
Source organism: Lachnospiraceae bacterium (assembly GCA_963593385.1). GTDB lineage: Bacteria > Bacillota_I > Bacilli_A > Erysipelotrichales > Erysipelotrichaceae > Bulleidia. The sequence goes on from CAVAZS010000131.1 coordinate 2,047, forward strand.
AAAAAGCCTCATATAATTATTAAGTTTTAGGGAGCAATAAAAAATATGGATTATCAAAAGATTATTAACATTGCTGTAATTGCACACGTAGACGCTGGTAAATCAACATTAGTTGATGCTTTTTTGAAACAAAGTCATGTTTTTAAAGATAACGAAAAACCAGTTGACTGCGTTATGGATAGTAACGATCTAGAAAGAGAAAGAGGAATTACGATTTATTCCAAGAACTGTTCTGTATCTTATAAAGATTACAAGATTAATATTGTAGATACACCAGGTCACGCTGATTTCTCTAGTGAAGTAGAACGTATTATTAAAACAGTAGATACAGTTATTTTACTTGTAGATTCTTCTGAAGGACCAATGCCACAAACTCGATTTGTATTACAAAAATCACTAGAGTGTGGTTTAAGACCTATCTTATTAATTAATAAGATGGATAAACCGGATGCACGTGCTGAAGAGGTAATTGATGAAGTATATGAATTATTCCTTGACTTAAATGCTACAGATGAACAACTAGATTTCCCTATTTTATATGGTGTAGCTAGACAAGGTATTGTTCGTTACAACTATGAAACAGATACTAACAATGATATCGTTCCTTTATTTGAAACAATCTTAAATCATGCACAAGCTTATCCAAACTTAATTGATGAGCCTTGTCAAATGCAAATTTCTGCACTTGCGTATGATGATTATATTGGAAGATTAGGTATTGGACGTATTTATTCAGGAACAATCAAAGAAGCTACTCAATATGAAGTATGTAATGCGATTGGTACAGATAAAAAGGGTAAAACTAACCAAATCTTTGTATATAAAGGATTGAGTAGAATCTCTGTTCCAGAAGCACAATGTGGTGAAATCTGCATTATCTCTGGTATTTCAGATATTTCTATTGGAGATACATTATGTCCAGTAGGTACAGTTGAACCAATGCCAACAATTAAGATTGAAGAACCAACACTATCCATGAACTTCATGGTTAATGATTCACCATTTGCTGGTCAAGTAGGTAAGTTTGTTACTTCAAGAAATATTCGTGAAAGATTAGAAAAAGAACTAGAAGTTAATGTAGGTCTAAAAGTTGAAGAAACAGATTCTACAGATACATTTAAAGTATCAGGACGTGGTGAATTACATTTATCTATTCTTCTAGAAAATATGCGTAGAGAAGGATATGAAATTGCTGTAAGTAGACCAGAAGTTATTCTTAAGAAGATTGATGGCGTAACAATGGAACCAATGGAAGAAGTAGTATGTGATGTTCCTAATGAATATTCAGGTACTGTTATTTCAGCATTAAACCGTCGTAAAGGTATGTTAAAGGATATGGAAGATGTAGGTTCTTATACAAGAATTACATATGAATGTCCTACTCGTGGTTTAATTGGTTACCGTTCAGAATTCATTAACTCTACTCGTGGTGAAGGTACAATGGTAAGAAGACTTACTGGATATGAACCATTTAAGGGTGAAATTCCACAACGTGAGAATGGTGCACTTATTTCTACAGAAACAGGTGGAGCAATGACTTATGCATTATGGAATATCCAAGAACGTGGTCAATTATTCATTGGTGCACAAACTCCTGTATATGAAGGTATGATCATTGGTATGTCTAGTAAGAACATGGATATGACAGTTAACCCTATTAAGAATAAGAAGATGACAGCTGTACGTTCTACTGGTAATGATGAAGCAATGAAACTTGTACCACCAAAGGTATTAACATTAGAAGAAGCTATTGAATTTATCAACAATGATGAATTAGTAGAAATTACTCCTACAGATATCCGTGTACGTAAGAAGTATCTAACAAGTCTAGATAGAAGAAGACATGCACGTGAACTAGGTAAACTAGAAGAAGAGGAATAATAAAACATATGAGGATGACAGATGTCATCCTTTTTGTATGCATAAGTGGAATTTAAGTTTTGATTCATACACAAAGAACAAAGAATGCTTATTTTAAAAAGTATTGACTTTAGAAAATCAATTGCTATTATGTAATTGTATTTTCGGACTGTAACTCAACTTCATGGAGGCATAACCAGATACTATGGTTTGCTCGTGGAGTTTTTATTTGTTTGGAGGGATTAGCATGTTCGAATTATTTAAAAAGAAAAAAGATGACAAAAATATATATGCAGCAGTAGAAGGAAAGTGCATTGATATAAGTAGGGTAAATGATAAAACTTTTGCTGATAAACTTATGGGTGACGGCATTGCAATTGTGCCAACTGCTACGGTGATTAAAGCACCAATAAATGGAGTAATTACAATGTTATTTCCAACAAAACATGCTTTTGGCATTAAGAGAGATGATGGATTAGAAATATTAGTTCATATTGGAATAAATACTGTTGAGCTAAATGGTAAAGGTTTTATAGCATATAAAAATGTAAATGATAGTGTACATGTTGGTGATAAAATAATTGGTTTTAATGAATCTTATTTAAAAGATAAAGATATGACTACAATGATAATAATAACGACGCCTATAGGTAATTATGATAAAACAAAGATTGATAAAGATGTTCGATGTAAGGATGTGATTATGCAAAATGAAATTAATAAAAAAGATTAATAACAACTTTGCATTAGCATATGATGATAATGGTGAAAAACTTATTGTTGAAGGAAGAGGCATTGGATTTGTGAAAATGCCATGTGAATTTAAAGATTATAAACAAATTACTAGGACATATTATGATTTTGATGATCAATATATTCCAATGATAAAGGATATTGATGAATCAATATTCAAAGTTGCAAATGAAATTGTTGAATATGCATATAGTAGATTGACAGCCTCATTAAATCCAAATTTACCATTTGTTTTAGCAGATCATATTAATTTTACTATTACACGAAAAAAGAAAAATATTAATATTTCTTTTCCAATTTATTATGATTTAATGCAATTGTATCCTCAAGAATCTAAAGTTGCAGAATATGCACTAAAAATAATTAAAGATGAGATGAATATTTCATTAGATGAACAAGAAAAATCAGGAATAATAATGAATTTGATTAATGCAGAATTGAATGGAACTAGTATTAGTGATATTGAAAAAGACATTTGGATTCAAAAATTAGTAAGTATTATCGAAAATTCATTGCATATAAAAATTGAAAAAGATTCATTCAATTATTCAAGATTTGTAACACATATTACTTATCTATATTCAAGATTAAAAGAGGGAAAACAAAGTATTAACTCAAATAACAAAGAAATGTATCAAAATATTGTTAAAAAATATCCTGATGTTAATACATGTGTAGAAGATTTTGCAAATTATTTAAGAAATCAAGAAAATATAGAACTTTCAAATGAAGAAAAATTATATTTGATCTTACATATAAATCGTTTATGTTATAGATCAATAGGACTGTAACTCCATTAAATTGGAGGCATAACCTAGGTTAAACATTGTTTTATCTAGGTTTTTATTTGGTACAAAATCAAAAAGACAAGGGCCCTGTCTATAGATTGAGTATATAAAAAGGAGAGAATTCAGTATGGCAAATATGGCAAAATATCAATCACTTATAAGTGATGTAGTAAGCAAAGTTGGTGGAAAAGATAACATTAGTTATTTTACTCATTGTACAACTAGGTTAAGATTTAATATCAAAGATAAAGCATCTGTTAAAACGGATGAAGTTGAGAAATTAGACGGTGTTTTAGGCACACAGTGGACAGGTAATCAATTACAAATTATTGTTGGCCAAGATGTGGC
>CAVAZS010000132.1:0-5677 GCA_963593385.1 Lachnospiraceae bacterium
CCATACCTGCTGTAATAACTGCTTGTTCATTAGAGAATACACTTAAGAATTGTCTTCCAAAAATTAATAGTGCTCCACCAAGTATTGCCCCAGTCATGAAAGAATAGAATAGTGAAACGAAGTAACTCTTAAGAACTCTATCTTTTTTCTTAGCACCATAGTTTTGACTCATAAAACTAGAACAAGCTGTATGGAAAGCAGCCATACCTGTATAAATGATATTATCCGCATTCGCTGCAGCACTATTTCCTGATACAAGTATTGCGTCAAATGAGTTTACCCCACTTTGTACAAATAAGTTCGCTATACCAAAGATTGCATTTTGTACTCCTGCCGGTAAACCAATCATTACAACTTCTTTACATGCGTCTTCATCAAAATTATCTTTATCCATATGTAACTTACAGAAATCTTCTCTTCTAAATAAATTATTTAAGATTAATAATGCTGAAACATATTGTGAAATAACACTCGCAATAGCTACACCATCTGCTGCTTTACCACATACAATAACAAAGAATAAATTTAAAATAACATTTAATATACCTGCAATAGTTAAATAAATTAAAGGTCTTTTTGTATCTCCTACTGCACTTAATACACCATTACCGTAGTTATAAATTGCTAAAGCTGGCATACCACATGAATAAATCATTAAATATAGTTTAGCTTGAGCAATAAGTTCATCCTTAGTCTTTAATATTTCAAGTAATCGACCAGACATAACTAGTCCAAATAACATCACAATTAAGCCAACAATGACACAAACAATAAAAGCAGAATAAACTGTTTTCTTTGTTTTTTCTTCATTATGACTACCTAGGCTATGCGCTGTTCTTACTGTCACACCACTTCCCATACCAATCAAAAAACCAGTATATAACGTAACAAGTAATGACGTTGATCCTACTGCGCCTAATGCTGTATAACCTGAAAATTTACCTACTACAGCGATATCACTTAAATTAAAAAGTACTTCTAATATTTGCGATAACATTAAAGGGACACTGAAAAACATAATATTTTTCCATAGTGAACCTTCTGTCATATGTACGACATTTCTTTCTCTTCTTGCCATATTCTATCCCCTTAAGACAACGCATTCTATTTAACCACAAATATAAAGTCATGGCATATTAAAAAGTGCTTAAATTCATAAGCACCTTATTTTTAATCAACAAATTGGAATACATCTCCATCTGAAACAAATTGTATAGGAATAGAAGTATCCCCTATAGCTTCAGGTAACCAATTTACTGCATATTCCATACCAGGTTGTTCTAAGTTGAAATGTCCTACAGAAATAATACATCTAGGATGACCAAGTTCGGCACTATCACGAATATATTCATTTACTGTAAAATCTGTTAATTCCATTGTGAATAAGCAATCTACATTATCTTTATCTGTAGCTCTTGTAATTTCATTATCACCCGGGCCAATGATATGTGACGCAATACGAGCATGTTTTACAACTGTATTAGGATCACCAATAATTCTTATGCCATTCATACCTAACTTATCTCTTAATTCTCTTGCTAAGTCGATAGCTTTAACATTTGGAAAGTGGAATTCACCAAAACGTTGTATTCTACCTTCATTCATCACAACAAAGCGACGCCATTCCATCTTATTTAAGAAGCCATAGAAGATACCATCATATAGTTTTCCATCTACTGGAATACCACTATGGATATAGTCATGATTTCTCCATACCGTAATACCTGTTTCATCTAGTAACGCTTTTTTCTTTTGGAAGATTTCATTATCTGCTAGCCAATCAGTGTGGTCACCATGATTCCAGAATAATGCTTCATGAGAAATGATTAAGTTAGCACCTAGTTCATGAGCTTTACGAATCACATTTGTGCTAGCCCAAATACATGTCACAATGCCTGTACATTCTTTCTCTACATCTCCATACAAGACTTTGTCACGTGTTGTTTCTTCATCGATTGCTTTACCGCTAAAATCGACTCCACCATGATAATTTTTAACATTTTGAATCACATCTTTAATTTTCATATTTTTTATTTTCCTCTGTTACTTTCATTATAAATATAAATTCCTTTATTTTGAGCAATCCTTTTTCCACTAGTTCCTTTTTTCTCTTGACCAGAACATCATACATTTTGTTAACGATTCCTATACTTCGTTTTTACAAATATGCATATAATTAAATTAGTAAAGGAGTTTTATTTATGAGTTTACCTTTAGTATATGCCCATCGTGGCGCTAGTGCATATGCACCAGAAAATACTTTATTATCATTTCAAAAAGCTGTAGACATGCATGCGGATGGTGTCGAATTAGACATCCAACTTACAAAAGATGATCAAATTGTTGTCATCCATGATGAATGGCTAGATCGTACAAGTAATGGTAAAGGATTTGTCAAAGATTACACTTTAGAAGAATTAAAAAAATTAGAATTTAATTTTAATTTTCCCGAACTTGGTCACGCTAGTATTCCTACTATGCAAGAAGTATTTAATTTATTAAAACCTACGAATTTGAGAATCGATATTGAATTAAAAACAGGCATTGTCTTTTATCCACAATTAGAAGAAAAGATACTAGCCCTAACAAAAGAAAATCATATGGAAGACCGTGTTGAGTATTCTAGTTTCAATCACTATACATGTAAAAGACTTCATGAATTAGATCCTAGTGTTTATGTTGGTTTCTTATATATGGATGGTCCTATCGATATCATTGAGTACGCTAAAAAACATGGAGCGAATGCAATTAATCCTGCTATATATAATCTTCAATACCCTAGTGTTGTCCCTGGTGCGCATCAAAATCATATAGATATGAATGTTTGGACAGTAAATGAAAAAGAAGAAATGCGTGCATGCATTGACGCAAATGTCCATTCCATCATTACCAATGTCCCTGATGTAGTATTTGATGTTTATAAAGAGTATGAATAATTTTAAAGATTACTTACAAGAAGAGATTAAACCTTGGTTAAATCAAAATGTAACTAGTGGTCAAATTCTCTCTGATAAAAAAACACACATACAATACTATTACGCACTTAATCCAAACGCTAAAGCATCCATCACAATCGTTCATGGTTTTTGTGAATTCTTCTCTAAATATCATGAAGTATTTTATCGTTTCTATCATGCAGGATATTCTGTCTTCTTCTTAGAATTAAGAGGACATGGTCATTCTTCTAGAAGTGTAAAAGAAAAAGATGCTGTCTATATAAAAGATTATGAAGAATATATTTTAGATTTACATGCTTTTACAAAACAAATTGTATTTGCTAAAACACCTAATCTAAAACATATCCTATTTGCACATTCCATGGGTGGTTGTGTTTCTACACTATATTTAGCTAGTCATCCTGAAGATTATGATTATGCGATTCTTAGCTCACCAATGCTTAAGATTAATTATGGTGGTGTTAAACCATGGCAAATTAAAACATTAACGCATATTTCCAATATCTTTCATTTAGGAAAGTTAATGGTACCTACCGCATCACATTTTACAGGTGAAGATCATTTTGAAAATAGTAGTGCATTAGATAGAGATCGTTATTTATACCAAATGAGTGAAAGAAAAGAGAATGATTCTTATCAAACTTGGAGTCCTACATATGAATGGACTATTGCTTCAAGAAAAGCTACAGATATCATTCCAATATGTGCTAGAAAGATACAAATTCCTATCCTTCTTATGCAAGCAGAAAAAGACACAATGGTAGATAATGAAGGACAAAATTTATTTAGAAAGTTATCTCATACAACAACATTTGTCACAATCCCTAATGCAAAGCACGAATTATATAATGGCACTGAAGAAATACGAAATTTATTCTATGAAAACATTTTCAATTTCTTACAAAAGTATGGCATTTAGTCATACTTTTTTCATTTTTTGCTTTCATTTTACATTGCATAATTTCTAATTTAGGAATACATTTTTAATTATCACTAAGGAGGAGAAAGAAATGAAGAAAGTCATTTTATGCGGAAAACTATTTACTGCTGAAGATGAAAAAGTTCAAGAAAACATGGCAGTTGTTGTTGAAGACAACAAGATTGTCAAAGTAGCACCAAAACAAGATGTATGTGAGGAAGGTGCTGAGATAATTGATTTAAGTGACAAATTCGTAATGCCAGGCTTTATTGATGGTCATATGCATTGCACAATGAATGGAGACACTAAACCTGTTGCTGGTTACCCTACAACAGCTGATCGTACACTTGATGGTGTAGTTAACTTAAAGAAAGATTTACTTGCAGGATTTACTACAATTCGTGATGAAGCTTGTAATGATTTTGAAGATGTAGCCCTAAAGAAAGCAATTATCGCTGGTAAGATTGATGGCCCACGTATGATTACTTCTGGTAAATGTATTACAGCTACTGGTGGACATGCGGATAGCCGTTATCCATTAGGTATTGATGATCATGATGGTTCAGCATTTGTTTGTGATTCACCAGATGATTGCCGTAAAGCTGCAAGAAATATTTTCAAATATGGTGCTGATCAAGTTAAAATCATGGGTTCAGGTGGTGTTATGTCAACAGGTGATAACCCACACGCAGCTGAATTTACATATGAAGAAATGAAAGCAGCTCTAGATATCGTTAATGGTAGAGGAAAATTATCTAGTGTACATGCTCATAGTGCTGAAGGTATGAAAGTAGCAATGCGAGCAGGTATCCATTCTATCGAACATGGTATGTTGATGGATGATGAAGCAATCGATATGATGGCAGAAACACAAACATTCTTAATTCCTACAATCATTGCCGCAAAAGCAATTATCGAATGTGGTGTAGCTTCTGGTATTCCTGAAGAAGCTGTTAATAAAGCTAGCATGTGCTTAGAAAAGCATTATGATAACTTAAAGAAATGCTTTGCAAAAGGTGTAAGAATTTGCTTTGGTACAGATGCCGGTACATTTGGTAACTACCATGGTAAACAAACACGTGAATTCTCACTTATGGTTGAAGCAGGACTTCCACCTGTTTATGTATTACAAGCAGCTACACGCATCAACTCTGAACTATTAAAGATGAATGATACTATCGGCACAATTACTGAAGGTAAATTCGCTGATATCGTCGCTGTAGATAGTAATCCATTAGATGATATGGACACAATGAACCATGTTTCATTTGTTATGAAAGATGGCAAAGTATACGTCAAATAATCAAAATTCGTATATCTAAAATTAATTCTTTAGGGATAAATCAATAATATTTGGTTTATTCCTTTTTTCATACATTATACCTACTAGAATTATGGTAAAATCTATATGATTTGAGGTAAACATTATGCAGAAATATTTCAAAAAGTTATTTAGTGCATTCATGACACTTACAATGATACTTGTATCAAGTATTACATATATTAAACCTGTTCAAGCAGAGGAAGGACCTGTAGGAAAAGCAGTTGCCTATTATTGGCAATCCGATGATGCTGCAGCACCAATGTCATTTCTTACGATTGATACTGCTTTAGAATATGCACTAGCAGGTAATACAATCTATTTAAACCAAGATTGGAACATTAGTAGTCCTATTACTATCCCTAGTGATACATCTGTTACCATCGAAATGAATGGTCATACAATATCTCGTAATCTAGATGATAGTGAAGATAATGGTGAAATATTCTATTTAAAAAGTGGTTCTGAATTACATCTAGT
>CAVAZS010000133.1:0-5664 GCA_963593385.1 Lachnospiraceae bacterium
ATTGATTAATACATTTATTATTTTAGAAGTCTTCTTAGAAAATCATCTTTGTTGTTAATAAATATTTTCATAATTTGATAAGAATTCGTGTCTTCATAGGAACAAGAATGTATAGGACCATCATCAAAAGTGTATATAGATGCGTCTGGAATGCCTAAAAGGATAGGAGAATGGGTCACAATAATAAATTGTGATCCATTTTTTGCGCATTCTACAATTTCAATGAGTAATGATAATTGTCTTTGAGGAGAAAGTGCAGCTTCAGGTTCATCTAAAAGATATAGACCATTTGATGTGAGTACATTCTTAGTTAATTCTAGAAAGCTTTCACCATGGGATTTTTCGTGATATCTTTCAGATAGTTCTCCTTCATATTCCTCTTCTTTTGTGGCGACATTATAAAAACTTTCTGCTCTTAAGAAATATCCCCATTTTTCTTTCTTATATCCTCTTACTAATTGTATGGCTTGATATAAATTGGAATGACTATCATAAGTTGAAAAATTATAATTCTTTGATCCACCTTCAGGATTAAATCCTGCAGCTATCGCAATAGCTTCAAGAAGGGTTGATTTACCACTTCCATTTTCTCCAACAAAAAAAGTGATATTATTTGTGAATTCTAATTCATTTAATTTATTGATAGAGTCAATTTCATTTAAATAACTATTATGATCTATTTCATCCCAATTGATTCTAATTCCATGAATAAATAAATTATTCATAATATGTCTCCTATTTTATATTAATTTTGAAATGTCTAAATTTATTTTTTGTGCATTCAAATTAGAATTGTTTTCTAAAAATATAATTGCATAAATTGGAAGATAAGTTATTTTATTTTCCTTTTTTATATTGTTATTACAAAATACATATGCTTTTTCGTAATTGAAATCATTATTACTCATAAGTTGACTTAATGCGGAATGTCTCTTGTAATCTTTACCACTTTTTATTTCTATCGGAATAACTTTGTTTTCTTTTTCAATTAGAAAATCGATTTCTCCTCTTTTTTTATCATTGTTATAATATAGTTCAAATCCATGGGCTTTAAGTTCTTGAGCAATAACAGCTTCATACACTGCACCATAATTTAAATTGGAATTTCCATTTAAAAGTACAATTTGATTTCCATTAAACAATTTGTATGTTAGTAGGCCGACATCGCATAGAAATAATTTAAAAAGAGTACGTTCCTTACTTGCTAAAAGAGGGAAAACAGGATTATCTACATTATGAACAAATAAACCGACACCACTATTTTTTAACCATGTAAAAGATGTTTCATACCTAAAAAATCGTGCTTTTGAGTTTAAATCTTTTAATATAAATCTTTTATTTTGAGCATTTAATTCGCTTGGAATTAAATCATATATTTCTTGAATTAAAAATTTATTATTTTTTTGATACTTTGAGATATCTTGTCTATATCCATAATCAATTTCATTTAATACATTATTCACTATATTTACATCATTTGTTTTAATAAACTCAACAACTGCTTTTGGCATACCTCCAACAACTAAATATGTATTAAATAAACTCATCATTTGCTTATGAATAATATCATCTATTTTAGTTTCATTTTCAAAGCAATCTTTTAGATAAGAAATTGTTTTGTTAGATACTCCTATTGCTTTACAAAATTCTTCAAAATCCATTGGATACATTTGTAATACACTTAAAGATCCAACAGGAATTGATAATATTTCTTGCATCTTTATGCCTAGTAACGAACCGGAAAAAATAAATTTGTATTTTTTACTTTGAACAAGAAATTTGATTGGCGTAATCGCATCATAAGCTTCTTGAATCTCATCGATAAAAATCACTGTTTTATTTTCTACTAATTCTGTTTTGGAAAGCGAAGATATTCTTAGTAACAATTGTGAGGCATTATCGGAACTATTAAATGCTTCTAAAGCTAATTTGTTTTCGATAAGATTAAGTTCAATAAAGTCTAAATGATTATTTTTAAGAAATTCTTCGATGATTGTAGTTTTACCAATTTGTCTAGCACCATCAATTAGTAATGCACTAGAGCTAGTGTTATACCAATTTAATATTTTTTCTGTTATTTTTCGTTCTAACATAGATACCTCTTAATGATATTTTACATTTTTCCAACCTAAAAACAACAGAAATATGCATTTTTCCAACCATTTAAGTACCTAAAATATGCATTTTTCCAACTTTTGTATTATTTTATGTATTATTCTTTTCTTAGAAATCAATCTATTTAGCAATGAACACCATCATCCTAGATAGAGTTTTTTTAGGGAATGATATAAAATAACTATATGAAAAAATTATTGATATTAATAAGTGCAATTATGCTTTATGCATGTTCTACAAATCAGATTTCATCTTCTAATGATGTAACTGGTCCATATATTAACTTAACACAGTATGAATTTGTTACTGTAGTAGGTAAACCAATCGATTTCTCCAATATATCAGCATATGATGATGTGGATGGCTTGATGAATGTTTCGGTTAAAGGATATGTCAATTATGATGAAGCAGGAGAATACTATCCAATACTATATTCAATTGATACTAGTGGGAATGAAACAGATGTACCTGTAACGGTATATGTTAAAGACTCTGAATATGTAGAATTAGAAGAAGCACAAGAAAATATTATCGTTGATGAAGAAACGATTGAAAAAGAGAATTGTACAAAAGAGGGTACAAATACTGATTATCCATGTGATGTTGTATTAAATGAAGAAACACAAGAGTATATAGAATTATATGATGGTGAGTCAGGAAAAGAGCGTTGCGAAGCAAAGGCTACAGAAGATGAATCTTGTGAAATTGTATATACAAATGATCATAGCTTTTGGGGATATGGATTAAAGAAAACAGAAGAATCTAATTAGACTCTTCTGTGTTTGAAGTATCACTTAATATGTATAAGTTAGACATACGCCAATTACCATAACTGTTTTTTACAAAGAAGAGTTGGTAAGCACTGGTGTATGTTTTTGTTACATCACTTGCGGATACAATATAATCAAATGAAATTGATCCAATAAAAGCGTTTTCACCAATAGGCATGATGTCATATACTTTTGTATTTTGGAATTCAATACTATCGTGGTCACTAAACCATTGGTTATCAAAACTAGATATTGCATAGTAGAAATCAGTATTTGGATATAGATGTTGGTTTAATGCATAGAAAGTACCATCTTTTGTAATGTACTTACAATAAGCAATTGCTGTATCTTCAATCTCAGTTGTAAATTCTTCTATTTGCTCATTAGTAGGAGCTTTACCGATATAGAAATGATCACTAGAGTAATCTCTTGTTGCGATATAGCCATCACTAGTTTGAACGTTAGGTGCTGAAATAAAGCTATTAATACTGTATCGAGTAACACTTGGCATCTTATCATCTAGATTTAAATTTTCAAATGCTAGCGGTACATTATCTTCGGTATGCGAATAACTATCTGTAATGACGTTATTGTTTATAGAAAAAGTTGTATCTTCAAGTAAGTCAAATGTATAGCTATGATTTTGAGAAACAGTACGAACTTTCCATACAGCAGATCCTTCTGGCTTTCTTACTTCTAAAGCACATAATTTTTCTTGTTGGTAATAAACATCATAATAAGAAGAATAATCGTCTTTTCCTGAAAAGGAGAAGGTCATACCTGAAACATTACGGTCACCATATAGCCAAACTAAATATTTTGTATAAGTTTCTTCATCGTTTAATTCAACAAAGTTTTCTATATCTTCTTGATAAATTTCACTCCATTTATGAGCTCCAACTTTTTTGACATATTCACTCATTGCACCATTTACGCTTTGTCTTTCATAACGAGATAGCCAAAACCATAAATAACCTAGACCTGAAGCAAAGATAATAGAACAACATAAAACTACTTTGAAAAGGGTAATATAAAATTCTTTACCTGCTTTGATTCGTTCTTCGTAGGTACTTTTTTTCTTTTCTACTTTACTACTTTCTATTTTACTATCCATGCTGTTGGTACCGTCCTATCTGAGCGCATTGAAACAATGTTATTAATGATTTCTCCTTTATATACCATAACAGAGCTTGATCCACCATCAAGATTAGCTGCATTGATTGCTCCATATTCAAGCATGATATTAATACAATCTTCATATGTAGCACCTAAGCTAGTTGTTTGTCTTCCATCAATAACAAGTAATAATACAGATCCATCTGCTTTTTGACCTATAACAGTACGTGGATTTAAACCTCCACCAGTACCTGTTACAGCAACTGGACTACCATCTACGATAAATACAGGGCCAAATGTAACAGCATCTGTAATTCCCCATTCTAGAGCTTCTGCAGCTGTCATATTCCCAACTATTAAATGATGATGTGCATTAAATCCAATTAAAGATACCCAAGAATCTTCACTACCAGCAACAAGTTCTCCATCTTTAATGACTACACCATATGGTATAGAACCATCACCTTGACCATTAGGATCATCAAATCCACCAGCATTAATTCCAGCTATAGCTCCTTCTTTTTCTACATAATCTTGAACTAAGAAACCTGTAGCACTTTCTTCACCCATTAATGTATTTACACCAAGAGCAATTCTTGAAGGATCACGAACAATCATTAACTTTCCTTTATATGTAGAACCGCTAATATCAATAATTTCGATATCATCTTTTTCGTCTTCAGGAATAACAAAGTCTTCTTCATTGTTATATGTGACTTGATCGGTATAACTAACACTATTTTTAGATAACTTTGCTTCTATTTCTTCATCTGTAAAAAACATATGAACGATTTTTTTGCCACGCCGTGTTTCCATCATGGTTGAGATAATTAAATTACTAAATGTAGGGGAAGGGCCTTTTAATACGATTAGAAACGCTCCATAACCAAAAAGTCCCATAGATATTCCTAAAGTTAGGATAATAACAAGGGCTTTTCTACTTAAACGTCGTATACTCGCTTTGATGCGTGGTTTTCTTCTCTTTTTTATTTTCATATGAATAAAATCTATGTAATTATAACATATCAATACATTTGTTCATGATATAATCGAATTAATAAGAAATTCTTAAAAGAAAGAAGGAAAATTATGGCAATTTATACAATGGAAAATGATGAAGTAATCGTTTCAATTAGTGAACATGCTTCAGAAATCGTATCTTTTAAAGACAAAAAGACAGGTACAGAACATATGTGGCAAGGAGATGCTACATATTGGGCAGGAAGAAATCCAACGCTATTTCCTATAGTTGGTAGTACATGGGATAAAGAAATTCATCTAAATGGAAATACTTATCACATGGGTAATCATGGTTTTACTAGAAATAGTGATTTCACTTGTGTTAAATATGATGCAACAAACATCGTTATGGAACTAAAAGACAACGAAGAGACATTAAAACAATATCCTTTTGAATTTACATTAGATGTTCATTATGAATTACAAGGATCAAAGTTAGTGATTACTTATGATATTACTAATCGTAGCGATAAAGATATGCCTTTTAACTTTGGCTTACATCCAGCATTTGCTTGTCCAATGGAAGATGACGAAAAACAAGATGATTACAAACTTGTATTTTCTAACAAAGAAGTTTATCCAAAAGAAATTACGTCAACAGATGGTTATACAATGGAATTAGACCGTGAACTATTAGAAAAAA
>CAVAZS010000134.1:0-5620 GCA_963593385.1 Lachnospiraceae bacterium
GTATTAACAAGTAATGCACAAGATAATGAATATTTATCTCGTATTACATTAGATGCTTTTAAGTTAAGTGAAGAAAAAAGTTATCCTAAAAATGAATATTTTAAAGATGATTTAACGCTTTTAGAATTTATTAATGAGTATAAAGATAAAAATTATGCGTTCTTTTTTTCTGTTAAGGGAGACTCAACGGTAAGTTTTGATGATGAAATGAAAGAAGCACTAACTTCATTAGGACTTACTAAAACACCAGTAGATATTTCTAATGGAGATAGTTATATTGCTTATGCTTATCAAGATGAAATTTATGTTGAATCAAATAGTGCTTCATTATATAAAACAATTAATTTAAATAATCATATTGTGACATTAATATCTGCAGGATATTTACATGGAAATAATGCAAGTATATTAGTAGATGGTTTAGAACAAGCAGCACAAGGAAATGGCTTAAATATTGTTGTATATGATTTAGAAAATGATGAAGTTATTGATAGTGTTTCTTATAATACAAATTCGAATAATCCTGTTATGGAAAGAGCAGAAGATGTATTCTATACAGAATATATTGTGACGTTCTCTCATAATATATTTGAACAAGTAGATGCATATAATCATGTAGCTAAGATTATGTTTCATATTTTCTCAGTACTTATTGCGTTATATTTGTACTTCATTTTAAGAGATTTAAGAAAGATTAATTTGATCTATGAAATGGGTGAAATGCCTAGTCAAAAATGGTATAGAAAGAAAAATATTCGTTTATTTGTTATTTGGATAGTATTCGCTATTTTATTAGTTGCTCAAGAATACATGCTTACAAGTTTCTCTGGTATAACAATTGATCAACTTGTATTCCATATGAATACAAATCTAGAAGGATCAAATTGGTCTACATTCTTACCTACAATTTTAAAAGCATTATTATATATACTTATCGCTAGTGTAGGATGTTTATTTGTTACTTTTATTAAGAAAAAGTTTGTCAAGAAAGCAAATAGTTATCGTAAATTCGAACTAAAAGGAAAAGAAATTATTAAAGCATATAGCCTACAATTTGTGACTATGCTTACTGGTATTGTTGCGATTAGTATTTTATTAAGTAGTTTATCAAGTAGTTATTATTTAGTAGATTATTTAGCCGCAAGAAAAATCGATACAACACTTTATGATGAATATTATACAGATACAGCTAGTACAGAACTTATATTTCCAGAAAAGAAAAAGAATTTAGTTTATATCTACATGGAATCTATGGAAATGTCACTAGCAGATGAGTCTAGCGGTGGTGGAAAAAGTACAAACTTAATACCAGAACTAACAAGTATTGCCTTAGAAAACGATTGTTTCAATGGGGATACAAACATATTAAATGGAGCTAGACCTTTATATAACAGTACATGGACAATTGCTGGTATTGTGGCTGAATCAAGTGGATTACCATTAGGAATTAATCATGTATTAACAAATCGTAAGAATTCTATTTCTTCATTTATGCCAGGTGCTACTACTCTTGGAGATATCTTAGAAAAAGAAGGATATCACAATGTGTTTATGTTAGGTAGTGATGCGAAGTTTGGTAATCGTAATGTTTATTTCGAAGAACATGGTAACTATGATATCTTGGATTACTATTGGGCTAAAAATAACGATAAATTACCTAGTAGTAACTACTATGTTTGGTGGGGCTATGAAGATAAGAAATTATTTGAATATGCTAAAGAAGAATTGACAGAGTTAGCTAATTCTGATGAACCATTTGCTTTATCTTTATTAACAGTAGATACACATTTTACAAATGGATATTTATGTGAAGATTGCCCAGATACATATACTTCACAATACTCCAATGTTATTGCATGCAGCTCACAAAAAGTAAGTGAATTAGTAGAGTGGATACAAGCTCAACCTTGGGGTGAAGATACAGTTATTGTTTTAAATGGTGATCATTTATGTATGGATAGTAAATACTACAGTGATATGCCAGAAGGATATGTACGTAAGACATATACTGCTATTATCAATTCAAGTAAAAAAGAACCTGACACAGTCAGGTCCTATAGTACGATGGATTTATTCCCTACAACTTTATCCGCAATGGGGGTAACGATTGTAGGTGATCGTTTAGGATTAGGTACAGATTTATATTCTGATACACCAACACTATTAGAAGAATTAGGGGAAAACTATTTGAACTATGAGTTATCCCTAAATTCTAGTTTCTATGATGAAAATATATTAGGTTATTAATGTTTCTTTTGTGATAAGAAATAGATTACACCAACTACAACTACAGCTGCAATAATACCTGGAACTAGGTATGAAGTTGTTGTACTTGTAGATTCATAGTTATTTACAGTTTCTTCAGTTTCTTGAACAGTTTGTTCAGTTTCTGTAGAAGCTGTTTTTGCATTTTCGTTATAGTTAAATGTAGTAGATAAGTTATATGTAGAATCTAAACTTGTTCTATCAATATAAGATGTAGTTAGTTCATTATCGCTAGATGTTGTTACTGTTGTTGAGTAGGAACCACTTACGGTAATTGTATAACTAGATTCGCCTGTAGTTATTGTTTCACCATTTACTACGATTGTTACAGATTTACCTGATTCATCAACGATTTGTGCACCATCTTCAACATTTAAATTATTTAGAGTAGAATCACCTGTAACAACCCATTTAGAATTAGAAGAAATATTCATAGATGCATTTGTTACAGTACCTGTATAACTAGTTGTGTCTAGTAAATAAACATCAGCACTAGATATATCATCTACAACGATATTGCCACTTAGTGTTTCACCCATTGCAGTAAATGTAAGGTTAGCTCCATTACTTCCTGATTGTCCCCAACCATTAGAATCATTGCCTTCTACTTGTAATAAATTAACATTAGTAGAATCAAAATCTAATGTAGCATTAGATAGTAAGATATTTGCTGTAGTATTTGTTAAATAGAACATTGCGCCTGAATCGATGGTTGTAGATAAAGTAGAATTTACTGCTTCAAATCTTGCTTTCTCACCAGTAGCAGTTTCAGCATCACCACTAGTTGATTGATAAATAATGACACCATTTTTAATAGGATCAGATCCACTAATACCATTATTTGTAGAAGATAATGTTGAATTATAGATAAGGATTGTATTTAAGCCTTCCATACCAGCAATTTGACTTCCTGTAGCAGTACCTGTAACGTTATCTACTTCAATATCACCTGTTGAATAAAGAAGTGGAGAACCAGAACCTGCAGTAGATAAAGTAGAATTAGTGGCAGAAATATTACCACCACCTCTATCTGTTGCGATAGAAGCACTATGATTACCTTGTGTAGAAATAGTCATTGAATCAGCTAGGATTGTTCCACCATATGTAGCATCTAATCCTCTTGAGTTATCTGCTGTAGTAGAAATTGTGTCGTTATAAGCTAATACAGTAGCGTTATCTGTCGCAAATATTGCATTAGATCCTTCACTTGTAGCATTTAGTGATGAATTAGAAATCTTTAATAATGAATTTTCATTTACAGCTAAAGCAATAGAGTTTAATCCATAGAAGTTACAATTATCACCATTTGTATCATCGCCACTCTTATTTAATGTATCGTTGTCAATTGTTAGTGTTCCACCATTTTGTACTAACGCTGCATTTTGATCTGTTTCTGTAGCACTTATTTCTTCATTGGAAGAAGATACTTCTTCGTTATCGGCACTCAATGCGCCATTATATGTTCCTGAATAATCAAATGTTTGTGTATTAGCACCACCACCTTGTGGGCCACCATTACCTCCTTCAGGCATTTCACCATCAGGCATTTCTGGTGGTGTTCCACCATTATTATCTTGACCATTAGGTTCGCCTTGTGGTGCACCATTAGAACCATTTGTATCTCCACTTGGTTTTTCAGGAGGATTTCCACTACCGCCATTTTCACTTGTAGTTGGAGCTTCAGGTTTATTTTCTTCAGCAAATACAGCTAAAGAATTACTAGTAATTAATAATGTTGTTAATAAAGGAATAAATAAATTTTTTGTTTTCATGAATTTCACCTCACACAAATAAAGTACTTAATCTTTGTGAAAATAAGATGAAATTAAATTGATAGATGACTGAGAATAAGCGAAAAATCGTGTTAACTTGCCTAAAATATTGCTTTATTCAATCGTAATTGAAATCTATTTTTGACATTTGTTGCATGATAAAATGAATATAGAATTATTTATATTCTTACTTAAAGGAGGAATAGTAAATGAACGAATTATATAATCAAAATATGATTGAAATTATAGAAGATATAAAGAAAGATATTGTTCTAACACGAAATACTATTTTAAGGAATGCTAATCGTGAACTTATTGAAATGTATTTTAGAATTGGAAAATGTATCAGTGAGAATTCCTCTTATGGTACTGGTTTTATAAATATGCTTTCTAATTCTTTAAAATCTGAGTTTCCAGGATCAACAGGCTATTCACCTAGAAATCTTTCAAGAATGAAGAAATTTTATGAAGAATATCGTGATTTATCAAATTTGCCACCGGTAGTGGCAAATTTGCCATGGACACATAACTACATACTCATTGAGAAAGTAAAAGATTTAGATAAACGAATTTGGTATGCAGAAAAATCCCTTGAAAACTCTTGGAGTAAAGTTGTCTTAGATCACCAAATTGATTTAAATCTTTATGAAAGACAAGCAGATAATGACAAAAAACTAAATAATTTTGCAGATAAACTTCCTATACCTCAAGGTGAAATGGCTAGAGATATGCTGAAAGATCCATACATTTTTGAACTTGTTGGGCTTAAAGAAAAAGTGGATGAAAAAGATATTGAAAATGCAATGCTAGAAAAAATTAAAAATGTTCTTTTGGAACTAGGAAAAGGATTTTGCTTTGTAGGAAATCAATATAAGGTTTCTACAGAAAATAAAGACTATTACATTGATTTGCTTTTTTATCATTTAGATCTTAGATGCTATGTAGTAGTCGAGCTGAAAAATGTAGATTTTGATCCTTCTTTTGTAGGACAACTTCAATTTTATGTAACCGCAATTGATGAAACGATTAAGAAAGATATAGATAATCCAACTGTTGGTTTACTCTTATGTAAAGGGAAAGATAAGCTTTCTGTTGAATGGGCTTTGAAACCAATAAACGCTCCTATTGGTGTTGCATCATATGAGATTAAACAATATTTACCAACAGAAGAAGAACTGAATAGATTGTTGAAAGTGAAATAATTATTTGAATTTTTGCAAAACGGGGCAAAAATAGATAAAAACCATAAGAAAAACGGGGCAAAAATACACAACTAATATTGAAAAAACGGGGCATTTTTGGCTTCAAAGGTTTTAAAAGAAAAATAAATAAGGTTAAAAGAACCCTCAACAGATGATATTATTCAAATGTTGAGGGCTTATATGATGCTAATTTAATGAAGCATCAATCAATTTTTTTTCTACTCTTGCGGTTACTTCGAGATAATATAAATCATCTGCAGTAGTTAGTGTACTTTCATCTACTGCATCAATCTTATCAATCCATTCAAGTTCTTTTGATACAATATTTATGTAGTCTATTGCCATACTTGATGTATCATCAGAGTTTTCATATTTTTCCAT
>CAVAZS010000135.1:0-5604 GCA_963593385.1 Lachnospiraceae bacterium
TACAAATAATGAGATTTATTGGATTGGATATTTATATCGATATTTTTCTTATACATATGAATTATCATCATATAGAGTATATAAAATAGTTAAACCAAAGGAATTAAGAAATTTATATTTGCCTTATCATACACTCAGTCTAGAACAAGCAATAGAACGTATTCTAGAAGCTAAAGATATTCAATTAGAAATAGATGATATTAATAAACAGTTTGAAATATATAAAAAAATTAGAAAGGTTAGATAGCATAAAGCAGGACGATAATCATCCTGCTTTATGTTATTTGATTGCACTAGTTTCAATAATGAAGCTAACAGAAGAAGTAGTATTATCTAATTTGCCAATAAATGTATCATAGTTTTGATCAACAACTTTTAGATTTTTAATATTAGAAATAATATTTTTCATGTTTGAACCGGAATATTTATTTAAATCATCCCTTGAATCATCAATAGCTTCATTGATTTTGTCTGAGAATTCATTGATAGCATCTTTTAATTTTGGCATATTTCCATCTAGTTCTATGATGACATCTTTTAAGGTAGAACTACCATCTGCAATAGCTTGCATACCTTTAATTAATTTGCTGATATTATCATTTGAGTTTAATGAATTACAAGCTTCATTTAATTTGTTTGCCGCGGTTACAAGTGTTGCATAACCTGTAGTGAATTTTTCACTAATTAACATTTCTTTTAATCCTGTAATTGTTTCTTTTAGTTTTGTTAGTTCATCAGTGCTAAGATTACTCATACTTTCTTTTAGCGTTATGATTGCGACTTTTGTAGTATTTTCATCATCTAGTTCACTTAAATCTTCTAGATTAATTTGATCTACAGTATCTTTTAAAGAAACAATTGTTTCCACATATGTAAGCATTACATCTAGAATCTGATCAGTTGTTTCTACACTTGTTGTAACTCCTTTTAATAAATCATTTGTTGCGACTTCATTTAAAGAAGAAGCTAGTGTCGCTAAAGAACTAGTTAAGGTAGAAATATTAGAAATGGCACTATTATAGGTTTGTATACCATCATCTAATGTAGTAATCGCATCTTTTAACTTACATACACCATTAACAAGTTCATCACCTTCATCTTTTAATTTAGAAGTAGCGTCTTTTATATCATCTATTTTTGTATTTAGTTCACTTAAGTCATTAATTGAACTACTTAAATCATTGATATTTGAATCTTTCAATTCATCAAATAGACCATTAGATACTAGGGTAGAAGTGTAATCTAAAGTGAAATCTGTTACATCTGCTTCAATACTAGCAGTATTTGTTAACTTGATGTCATCAAATGTATCTACTTTATATAATGCTAAACTTTCTTTTAGACCAGGCTCTCCATATAGTACAGCTATCTTATAATCAGATGCGTTAATTAACTTACCGTTTTCTAGTGTTACATTAGAAAATTTATCAGGATTTAACATAAATAAAGTGATACATATAAAAGGTACTTGAACATTATTTGTTAGTTCAGTGTTATTTGTATATTCTATATTGATTTTTAAATGGCCAGATTGATGAGCTAGATCTTCTACTTTAATTTCTTTATCGTTTAGATAATATGTAAAATGAACACCAACAGGTAATTCTTTATTTGTATTTCCTTTGTAGGTGATATCACTACCATGATTTTCAAAAACTAATTTATTGTCTTTAATTTCATAGTTCTCATCACCACTTGTATTAATGATGTTATCTAATGTATTTACATCTTCAATATCACCAGTTTCTTTTACTTTTAAAGTTGTCTCTACTTCGATTTTTTCTACATCCCCATAAGCATTCGCATTAACATAGACTGTTTCTGTTTTATCTGTTTCTAAATCAGATTTTTGATAAGTATAAGTTTCTTCTACTTCTTGATACTCTTCGTTGATGCTAGTTACAGGTACAGTTTCTTCTTGTTTTTCTTTACAAGCACAAAGACTAATAGATAAAGATGTAACGAATAATATTTTGAATATTTTTTTCATGACGCTACTCCACATTTTTAAGTGCTTCATCATTTTTGATTGCACTAATTCTCTTGAATTCTAATAAGGATACAATTGCATATAAGATAATGTTGACGATAAACATTTTTACTCCGATTGATTTACTAACAACTAATGGTAGCCAACCAGCCATTTCGATATAAAATACTTGCTCAAATATCTTGACTAATGGCCCATATACAATAGGAATAGAAAGAATTGCTGCAAAAACTACAACAATAGTCGTTGATACAACATATAATCTAGATATTTCTAAATTTGAATATCCTAATATTTTAGACATTGAGATAGATACAGTATTTCTTTCAATAATCATCTTTGATAGTAGATATAAGACAAGTACAAAGACGATAATGGAAAAATAAGAATATAGATTCATCATTTCACCCATAGAATTTAATAATTGTTTAGAAACACTCGCAGTACTTTCTGCAGTAATGACTTGGCTTATATATTGTGAGTCAATATCATCGATAGGGGTATTTGATAAATAACCTACAAATGTATCATCACCTAATTCAAAAATATCATTTAGTGTATTCATATTTAAATAGAACTCTAAAGAAGCATTATTATCAGTAATACCAGTTACTTTAAATGTATACGTATTTTGATTTGAAGATTCATAAGCTATGAAATATGAGCCGACATCTAATTCATATTTTGTGGCTAATGCTTGTGACACATAACAATCATTACTTTTTAATTCATACTTGAAATAGTTACTATTTTTCTTCATGCCAAATACATTTACATCATCTTCTTTATAAATATCTCCTTTAAGCATTTTTAAAGAGTAGAAAGAGAATTTCTCAGCATCTTCATTTTCTGTTTGTACATTATTAACAAAGTTTAGAAGATTAATGCTCGCTTCTAATTTATGATCAGACTTAGATAAAGATACAGGCATATTTAATATTGTTTCATATGGTGCAATGATACCTTGGCTTGCGATATCCATATAATTATTTAAGACATCAGGTAATCCTAAACCAAAGAAGAATAACAAGTTTGCCATCCAAATACCAATAATTAAAGTGATATAAGCATTCTTATTTTGAATAATAATTCTTGTTCTAAAACGAGAAAAGAAAGGAATCTTATGAGAAAGCTTGATAGCTTTTTTATGTTTGTGTTTACTTAAATCTTTCCTTAAGAATTTTAAAGGAGATAACTTTAATGTTTTTCTTAATACAAGGTAATTGATTGAAAACATCATGATTAATGGAAGAACACTAACAAGTAAGAATGTATCCCATTTAAAATAAGAAATGTATTTTGCTAGAGAATAGTTAGCGTAATAGACTTTCTTCATGAAATCTTGGATATAGGTATAACCAACAATATTTCCTGCAATCACACCAAGAATAGAAATAAATGTAGGCATTAACATATAATGCATGAGTAATTCATGATTGGTATAACCACTAGCTTTAAGTGTTCCAATCACTGTAGCTTCTTTATGAATTGTATTAGAAATAGTTATTGCACTAATATAAGCAATTAAAATAATCATTAGATACAAGAATATATACATTGATGCACTATCACTTTCGGCATCTTCTAATACAAATGTAATGGCTTTATTGTTATAGTTTTCTAAAAATTCATCTAATTGTGTATTTGATACTAAGATATCTTTTAAATCATCATTCTTATTATTTAACTCTGTAGTAGATAAATTACTATCATTATATTTATAAGCATAGCGATACTTAGTATCTTCACTACTAATACGATTGAAACCATCACTAGTTAATACACCAACACCAAAATCGATAGAATCCATCATCATTTGGTTATTATCTTGGAATAAGCAACTGTAATCTACTAAGGATATAGTGCCTACTATTGTGTAACGGATATCACCATATACTAGTTCATCACCAATTTTAAGATTGTTATTTTCACCATATAATCTTTCTATTGCAATTTCTTCTTCTGTTTCTGGTAGTCGGCCATCAAATACTTCTTGTAAGTCAACTATAGTTCTTACCTTATAGAAACGAAAATCAGTCCCATTAGCAATCTTTTCTTCTTTATAGAATTCTTCATATAATTTAAGATCTTCAGCTTCAATTAGTTGAACTTGAGAATGATTTAGTTTTTTCTTTACTTCAAAATAACCAGACTCTTGATTTAGTTTTATTTCATTATTTTTAATTGTTTTAACAACGGAATTATTTGTAACCTCAAAACCAGATACTGCACTAACCATTAAAACAATTAAAAAGAAGATAACAAAGTTTTTTGCAAAATCTTTTTTTAGTGTTCGTTTATAACGATGATTTAAAGGATTCTTTACCATTCTAGATCCTCTGCTTTGATTTTATTTTCATTAATATAATTTTTAAGAATTTGACCATCTCTTAGTCTTACTACACGATCTGCCATATTTTTAATTGCATCATTATGAGTGACCATAAGTACTGTTGAACCATACTTTTGATTAACCGTTTCAATGAGTTTTAAGATTTCTTTACTAGTGTTGTAATCTAAAGCACCAGTAGGTTCATCACATAATAAGATATCTGGATTTTTTATGATTGCTCTACCAATAGAAGTACGTTGTTGTTGACCACCTGATAATTGATTGGGTAGTTTATCTTGGTGTTCATATAATCCTAATGTTTCGATGATTTCGTCTAGATCAAGAGGTTGCTTAGATAAATATGCACCAACTTCTATATTTTCTCTTACGGTTAAATCAGGAATAAGATTATACATTTGGAATACATAACCTAAATGATTTCTTCTAAATGCAGTAAGCTTCTTATTGTTCAGTGCATTCATTGTTTCATCATTAATGATGACTTCACCGCTATCAGGATAATCAATTCCACCAAGTATATTTAATAGGGTAGATTTTCCTGATCCACTAGGCCCAAGTAGTACACAAAATTCTCCTTTGTTTACTTCTAAGCATAAGTTCTTAAGTACTTCAACTCGGTTATCTTTTTCACCAAATCCTTTGCATAAGTTTTCAATCTTTAAAAACATAATACCCCCCACAGTTAGCTTTAACTAACTATATTCTATATGAAAGTGTGATTTTGTCTAGAAATATGCGTGATTAAAAGTATAATAAAGATAAGTAATAAGTCTATTAAATAGACTAGGAGGAAAATTATGGTTATTTCATCATTTTATTCAGTATTTACTACAACTAGAATTCAATTGTACATGAAGATGCTAGAAGGTAGAGATGGTTTAAAGATTGTTCATCATTTTGAAAACGATGAGTTTGATTACTATGTAATGAAAGATCAATCAGGAAATTCTACAGATTTAATTCAATTCAAGAATAAAGAAGTAAAAGAAGGCTTCTACGCAATTAGAATTAATGTAAATGACTTTGATGAAATGAAAGCAGCATTAGAAAAAGTTGGCTATACATTAGAAGAAGATAAAAATGTAGAAACAGAATCATTCAAACTAGGATTCTTAGTATCAGCTACAGGTGCACCAAATATTCTATTATTTGAACACAAAGATCATTAATACGTAAAAAAGAAGTGATGCAAGATAAACATCACTTCTTTTATGTGTGTCGAGCATGATGCACATCTAGTACAGAAAACTGTACCACAGGT
>CAVAZS010000136.1:0-5583 GCA_963593385.1 Lachnospiraceae bacterium
TAGAAGAAAATGATAATGATTATCTAAAAGCTATATTTAGCGAACGTAAAGATTTTAGTAATCTAGAAAGTTGGCTTTCATCAAGAGTAGGAAATAAGAATTTCTCTTCTGCTATGAATATCATTAGAAAAAATCATGGTATGTCAGTGAAAGATCATCTTTACATAGAAGTTACAGATTTGAGTATGAATTTATCGCAAGTAAAAACATTCTTTACTAGTAAAAAACATACTCCATGTCCTTTAACAGATGATTTAATTGCTCAAGGATATAAGCAACAAGCTGGTGGTTATGTAGATTATCTTAGAAAAAAGGGATGTAATGAAAATGAAGTATATAACCAATACAATCATCTTATTTATAGTTGGGTAGAACAATGGGAATTAGAAGGAAATCGGCACGTACCATTTAGCAAAAGTATTACATGTGGAGAATTAATATTCTGGATGGCTGAAGTATCTCATGCAGTAAGTGACAAAGAATTAATAAATTTAAAAGATTATGTACTTGAAGAGTTCGCAACAAAAAAACAAACAAGAGGACAACTGAATAAAGTCATCCAAGATGTTTGTTTTGATAAAATCGTTAATACTGTTTTAACTACTGCAAATAATTAATCTAAGCGTTGTCTTTCAACAAGATGAGCAAATTTATCATTAAGAGCGATTAACTCATCATATGTACCTTGTTCTACTATTTTGCCATTTTCTAGATAAAGAATTCTATCTGCATTTTTAATAGTAGATAAGCGATGAGCAATGACGACTCTAGTACAATTTAGGCTATCTATAGCGTTAGATATCTTATTTTGAGTGATGTTATCTAAAGCAGAAGTTGCTTCATCAAAAAATAGTATTTTTGGTTTAGGTGCTAAAGCTCTAGCAATTAATATTCTTTGTTTTTGACCACCAGATATACCACCTTGTCCTTCAGAAATAATCGTATGCATTCCCATTGGCATTTGTTTGATATCATCCGCAATAGATGCTAGTTCTGCAGCATCCCAAGCTTCTTCTTCACTCAGTAGTGGAGCAGAAATAGTAATATTCGATAAGATATCACTAGGAAATAATTTACTATTTTGTTGAACAGTACCGATTTGTTTTCTTAATGTAGGTAAATCTATATCTTGTAAATCATGACGGTCATAGAAGATTGAACCTTTTTGTGGTGTTTCAAAGCCTAATAACAAACGTAATAAAGTACTTTTTCCACATCCCGTAGATCCCGTTATTGCTACATATTCACCAGCTTTAATTGATAAATTTAAGTCATCAATGACATTAGGTAAGTCATTATCATAACGAAAGCTCAAGTGATTTATTTCTATAGCCCCAGATAAATCTGTAACGATTTCTTTATTTTCACTATTTTCTGGTATTGCCTCTAAGATAGGTTTTGCCATTTCTAACATTGGTGGAATTGTAGAGGATAATAAACAAGCATTAGCTAATGTATTAAAAGCTGCAGCTATCATTCCATATGCTGAAGAAAATGCATAATAGTTATCTACACTAATATGATTTTGAATACTAATCGCATATAAAATAATTGTTCCAACTAGAGTAATCGTTAATTGAAATACATTACTTAATTTTAAGAATATAGGTGGGTTATATTGTAGGCTAGCTTCTTTAGCATAGGTTTTAGCCCACTTAGCAAACATTCTTGTTTCAGAACCTGTAAGCTTTACTTTTTGTATTCCTTTTACTGTAGCGTAAGTTATACCACTAGTTTTAGCACTAGCATCCATTTGTTTTAACAAGTGTTTTGATTCTACAATACTAGTAATGATTGTAAAAAGAAATGAAGTCAAAATAATTAGTATAGAAGGTAATACTAGACTTTTAGCATAGTGAGAGATTTGCCCAATATAAATAATAGAAAATAAAGATGTTAATCCGGTAGATCCTATTGTTTCAAATATAGTAGAACATATTGTTTCTGCACTTTGAATCTTATAATATAGTTCACCTGAACTAAAGTTAGTAAAAAATGATGATGGTAAATGAATCACACGATTAATTAAAGCTGCTTGTACAATGACATCTTGTTTAGTAGACATCTTTGACTTCATAAGATTTTGATAGATTTTTAAACATAATGAACTAATAAGATAGCTTGTAATCAAAATACTTAAAGCAATTAATTGTTGAGTATTATTTGTTGTTAGAACAGTACCAAATAGTAGTTTAGTAAACATTGGTGCAAATAATCCTAACAAAGATAAAGCAAATATGACACCAACATAGAAAAGAATGTCAGATACATTTAATTGATTAAACATAAAATGTAGTAAATCTTTAATCGTTAGGCTTTTACTAGGTAATGGTGGATAAAAACATATCGCTTCTTCATCTAATAAGTTAGCTATTTTTTTATTGATATGAGTTTTCTTACTAGTTAAATGATCGATTAAAGTGTATCCACCTAGTTTTCCTGGTTTTAAAATGACAGCGTTACCATTCTCTTTCATCGTACCAATCATGATTAAAGTAGCTTTCTTATACCACTTTGTATCAAGATGAACTGTTCGATACATAATACCAAAAGGATGTAAACGATATTCTAATTGCTTATCTAAAGTATTAATACTTGTAGGTAATGGTTGTTCGCTATAGTTAAAATGAAAATATTTTAATATTTCACTAATAACAGAACTTTCTATTTCGTTATAGTTTAAAGCATTCTTAAGATGTTCACCAATAACTGCATCACGTAAAGATTCTATTGCTTCAGCGAATTCTTCATCATCTGTAAATTCTTTTAATTTTAAATTGATATTAAATTCATTCATATAAACACCTTTACGCAACTTGTACTAGTTTTTGATATAACGCATTTGTTTTTAATAGTTCTTCATGAGTGCCAATGCCAATGATTTTGCCGTTTTCTATGACCACAATTTTGTCACAAGAACGTATTGTGGATAACCGATGCGCAATCATGATACAAGTGATATTTCTTCTTTTTATTGCTTGTAAAATATCATATTCATTAGATGCATCTAAGGCACTAGTCGCTTCATCAAGGATTAAGATAGAAGGGTTAGAAGCTAATGCTCTAGCAATTTCTAGTTTCTGTCTTTGTCCACCAGAAAGGTCTCTACCATCTTCTTTTAACTTATATTTATAGCCATGAGGTCTAAGCATAACATCTTCATGAAAGTTCGCATCCTTGCTCGCTTCAACAATAGTCGCTTCATCGATATTCATATCCCACATGCGGATATTTTCAGCAATTGTATCTTCAAATAAAGTGATATCTTGATCAACAATAGCTAAAGAAGAACGAAATACACCTTTATAGATTTCTTTTAGTGGTTTATCATCAAATAATATTTCACCACTCCAAGGTTCATAAATGCCAGATAATAGTTTAGATATAGTAGATTTACCACATCCTGAATCACCAACTATAGCAATAGATTCACCAGGATTTATTGATAAGTTGAAGTCTTCTATAAGAGGCTTAGACAACTTGTTATAGCCAAATGTCATATCTTTTATTTCTATTTTTCCTGTAAGTTTATTATAAGTATGTTCTTTTTTTGTACTAAATATATCTTCATCATGATAGTCCATGACATCATCTATACGTTCCATATTTGTACGCATTTCTTGTAGTGTACGATTAGAATCAATTAGAGTTAAAGTAGGTGTCATAAAGGAAGAAAGAAAACCTTGGAATGCCATTAATTTACCTATAGTAAAGTTTCCGTTCATGATTTGCCATACACCTAAAATCAAAATAGCGTAGCTTGTAAAAGATGTAATAAATTGAGGAATCATACTAAGATAAACATCAGTTTTAGCATATTTTATTTGTTCAGCATTAGCATTAGCTTGTATTCCTGACCATTTTGTAAAGAAACCATGTTCTGCACCAGTTGCCTTTAAGCTTTCAATCATATCGATACCAACAATTGTCGTAGAAGCAAGACTTGCTTGTTCTTTTAAAGTGACACGCGTAATATTAATTCTTTTCTTTGTAATGAAGCGTGTAATAATGGCATTGATACACATAGAAACTAGGCCAACAAGAGTCAATTTCCAGCTGTATTTAATCATGATACCAAGATAGAACAGCATCATAATCATGTTTAAGATGAGTGGGGCAAAAGTGTTAATTAAACTAGTCGCAATTGTCGCATTACTTGCTTGTCTTTGTTCAATATCACCAGCTCTTCTTTGACTAAAGAATTCAATAGGCATTTTTAATATTTTCCACATAAATGTAGAATTACCGATAACTGCCATTTTTCCACTGATTCTTAAAGAATAGATTGAATCTAAAGCAGTTAATACAACTTGAATTAATGCGAGTAATGATAATAGTAAAATAAAAGGCATTACCCAATATGGATGATTACCTGGTAATAAGTAATCAATAAATACACGAGAAAAAGCAGGACTCACTATTCCAATTAATGACGCAATCATACTAGTTGTTAATGCAAAAGTAATTGCTAGTCCTGTTCCTTTTAGTCTTTTCTTTACAAAAGTAAAAATACTCTTAGGTTTACCACTAGGTACAAAAGTATCACTAGGAGAAAATTGCATAATGATATTGTTGAATATTTCTCCAAATTCTTTTTCTGTATAAACTGTATTTCCTTTAGCAGGATCATTGACATAGATTTTATTGTTTTTAGCACCATACACAACTACAAAGTGACAACCATGTACAAAGGCAATACAAGGAAAAGTTACATTCTGAAAAAATGTATTTACAGGACATTTATAGCCTAAAGCATATAAGCCATAAAATCTTGCGGCACGCATGATACTACCAGCACTTACACCATCTCTAGACACACCACATGTAGCACGTACTTCTTCTAATGGAATCCATTTATTGTAATATGCTAAAACCATACATAAGCTAGCTGCACCACATTCTAACTCTTCTAACTGCATGATTACAGGTACTTTAGCTATACCATTTGTGATAGGTTGTTTAATTGTATTCTTACTCATAACTATCACCTAATCTAATAAAAAAGAAATTGGAGAAATCACTTCATAGACAATAATTCCTTCATAATATCCTTCTTGTATATGAGTATTAGTTTTAACTAGATACGTATCTATATCATTAGTAGAATCTAGAATATCAGTTAGCTCTCCACTAGTACTAGCATAAGTGACGAGTAAACCTATTTTTATATTTTCACTATCATCATGATTGATATAACAGATTGTTTCATCATTTGTAACATAAACAGTTGCGTCAACTTGTTTGTTAATATGACCAAAGAATGACCAAACTAATATTCCGACAAGAATACTAATCATCGCAACAATTAGTAGCCATACACTAGGATGAATTACATGAATATAACTATTTAAGTCATCTATGCTTTGTGTCGTTTTCTTTTGATTCGTAGTTGGCATAGGCTAGTCCTTCCTTTAATACTTATTTAATATTGTACAATATGCTTCACAAATATGATGAAAAACTGCTAAAAGAAAAGGAGATAGTTTGAATTATCTCCTTGTTAGAATGCATCTTTTAGTCTAATACAGAAGTACGAACTAGATTATATCCACTAACATTACAACCGTTAGCTTCATAAATTTT
>CAVAZS010000137.1:0-5568 GCA_963593385.1 Lachnospiraceae bacterium
CTTTTAATGTAGAACCTGTTTCAAATTCAGAACCGCAACTTGTGCATACTACCTTAGTTCTGTAGTAATTTGGATGAATGTTTTCTTTCATTTTTCTTCTCCCTTCTGCCTTAAGTTACATGCGAACTTAAAGAAAGTGCATGGCAATAATATCATAAAACTTTCGACTATTCAACTTTTTCTCGACGAATATTTCCACCAAGTTTTTTGATTTTTTCATCAATATCATAATATCCTCTATCAATATGATAGATATCATGAATTTCAGTTTCTCCATCAGCTAAAAGTCCAGCAATTACAAGACACGCACCACATCTTAAATCTGTTGCGTAAACTTTATCACCATATAGCTTAGAAGGACCTTTGATTAAACTTGAGCCATTATCAATATCGATATCAGCACCCATTCTTTGTAGTTCTAAGCAATGTTTAAATCTTTCCGTATAAATTGTATCTACAACTCGACTATCGCCTTGTACTTGTGTTAAAAGTGCCGTTAAAGGTTGTTGTAAGTCTGTTGCAAAACCAGGATAAGGTTTTGTTGTAATATCAATTGGATGTAAGTCATCACTATGTGTAACCGTAATTGTATCGATACCGATATCCATTTGTACACCCATTTCTTCTAATTTACTTGTTAAAGCTTCGATATGTTTTGGGATAACATTTGTAATTTTCATTTTATCCGCACATGCTGCAGCCATAATTAAGAATGTACCTGCTTCAATACGATCAGGAATAATTTCGTGGAAACAACCTCTTAAGCTTTCCACTCCATCAATGGTAATAACATTTGTTCCTGCACCTTTAACATTCGCACCCATTTTATTTAATAATGTCGCAACATCTATGATTTCTGGTTCTTTTGCTGCATTTTCGATTGTTGTACGACCATTTGCATATACTGCAGCCATCATAATGTTAATTGTTGCGCCAACTGAAGGAATATCTAAGAAAATCTTATTTCCTTCTAAATGTTCAGCAGTAATGTTGTAACAACCTCTTTCATATTCTACTGTTGCGCCTAGTGCTTCAAACCCTTTTAAGTGTAAATCAATTGGTCGAGGACCTAAATAACATCCTCCAGGCATCTTCATGCGTACATGACCATATTTGCCTAATAACGCTCCCATAAAGTAATATGATGCACGTAATTTAGTCACAACATCTTGATCCAAATCAACATTAACCATATTTGTAGGGTCAATAATCAAGTGTTCTCTTTCTTCTCTTACTTCAACATTTAATATTTTTAATATTTCAGATAATGCATTAACATCTGCAATTCCTGGTACACCAAAAATTGTTACTGGTCCATTTGCTAATATTGCGGCAGGAATTAATGCTACAGTTGCGTTTTTTGAACCAGATATAACAACTTCACCATTTAGTCTAGTTCCTCCACATATTTTAATTACTTCTTCCATTGTGCATTCTCCCTTTCCACATATTCAACCATTTCGACAATATCATTAACGATTATATCTGCTTTACTTTGCGTTTGTTTAAAACGGTTGTCTTTTCTTGCAATAACAAACATTCCTGCATTTTTTCCTGCTTCTATTCCCATATCACTATCTTCATATACAATGCATTCTTCTTTTGTAACATTTAATGCTGAAGCAGCTAATTCATAAATATCAGGTGCAGGTTTTGGTGCACGAATTTCTTCTCCAGATTGTATATAGTCAAAACACTCTCGAATACCAATATCTTTTAAACTATCATCAATCACAATTAGTGGTGACGAAGAACAACATGCAAGCTTATATCCATCATCATGTAATTTTTTCACCATTTCTGGCACACGATCAAACATTAAATCTTTTGTCACCAAAGGATGTTTTTCATAATATGCATCATTTGTTCGTCTAATTTCTTCTTTAGAAACTTTATGTTCTAATAACTCATAATAGAGATTAATAATTCCATCAACTGTTTGTCCAACGCCATCTAATAACGCTTCTTTTTTTCCTGTATATCCGAGTTCTACAAGTTGATTGTAGTTACCATCATAGTAAAATCCTTCGCTATCAAAAAGGATTCCATCCATATCAAATAAAATCGCTTTAATCACAATATCTATCTCCATGGTCAATTTTACACGAACATAACAATAAAAAAAAGACACTTCATTTTCATAAAGTGTCTAATTTTTAGAAAGCTTATGCTTTGTCAGCAGAACCAAATGCTCCGCACATTTCAACAACTTTAGCTGTGATTGCATCGCAACCTGGCTTTAGAAGTTTACGAGGATCATATCCCTTACCTTCTTGATCTTTACCAGCTTCGATATATTCACGAGTAGCTTTAGCAAATTCAAGTTGTAGTTCAGTATTTACATTTACTTTAGATACACCTAATGTAATTGCTTTGTGAACTTGTTCAAATGGAATACCAGATCCACCATGTAATACAAGTGGTTTACCATTTACTGCATGATTAATTTCATCTAGACGATCAAAGTTTAGACCAGCCCAGTTAGCAGGATATACACCATGAATGTTACCAATACCAGCAGCTAAGAAGTCAACTCCTAGAGCAGCGATTGTAGCACATTCTTTTGGATCAGCTAATTCACCATTAGATGTAACACCATCTTCTGTACCACCGATACCACCAACTTCGCATTCTACAGATACACCTTTAGAATGAGCTAAAGCGATGATTTCTTTTGATTTTTCTAGATTTTCTTCAAAATCATAATGTGATCCATCAAACATTACAGATGTAAAACCAGCTTCGATACAAGCTTTAGCACCTTCAAATGAACCGTGGTCTAAGTGAAGAGCTACTGGAACTGTGATTCCCATTGAATCATGTACATCTTTAACCATGTCAGCTACAGTTTTGAAACCTGTCATGTATTTTCCAGCACCTTCAGATACTCCTAAGATAACTGGAGATTTTGCTTTCTCACATCCAGCAAGAACAGCTTTAGTCCATTCTAAGTTATTAATGTTGAATGCAGGAATTGCATAATGGCCCTCGTGGGCTTTGTTGATCATTTCTGTTGCAGAAACCATTACCATAAGTAATTCATACCTCCTATTTGGCAAATTTATTTTACGACAACTCAATACAAAATTAAAGAAATACATCACGAAATTATACAAAAAGAGAGGATTGACCTCTCTTTACTAGAATTCTTCTTCGTTTTTAACTGTTTCTTGTACTTCTTCCTCTTCATCGATATCGTCTGTATCATTTTCAAATTCATCGATAATGCTTTGAGCACTGTGTACTTCATCGAATTTACGACGATTACGAAGATCCCACATATTTCCTTTTAATGAAGCAAATCTTGTATCTAACATTAATTCAGAATAAAATTGAGCTTTTTTTCTAGAACGTTTATCTTCTGGGATATCCATGTTCTTTAATACTTCTTGCCAAAGTTGTGGAAAAGAAACTTCTGCATCAAATTTTAATAAGCAATTATATGCTACGTCAGTCATATTTTCTTTTTTTACTGCCATTTTTGTCACCTCACATATGATCTGGTGCGCTAACACCAATACTATTTAACGCATTCTTTAATGTTATTTCGCATGCTTGTACCAAAGCTAATCTTTGTGAAGACAATTCAACATTATCTTCGTCAACAATCTTACTATCGTTATAGTAGCTATGGAAAGCTTGAGCAAACTTAGTAATATAATTTACAACTTTATGAGGCATACGAGAATTTGCAGCATCCGCAATTGTCTTTTCAAATTCATTCATTTCCTTTAATAAAGTCATTTCTTTTTCCGTTGTAATTAAATCAAATTTTGTCGCTACAGGAATATTTTCACCCTTGCTTAAAATTGAGCACATTCTTGCATGAGCATATTGTGCATAATATACAGGATTATCATTTGATTTCTTTGTTGCTAAATCTAAATCAAAATCCATTTGTGTATCACCTGCTCTAGACACAAAGAAATATCTTACAGCGTCAACTCCTGCTTCTTCTAATAAATCTCTTAAAGCAATACCTTTACCAGAACGTTTAGAAAGTTTAAATTCTTCACCATCTTTAATCATTCTAACCATTTGGATGATATCTACATTTAATTTTTCACTTGGGTAACCTAATGCTTGAATACCTGCTTTTAAACGAGGAATATAGCCATGATGATCTGCACCAAATAAATCTACCAGTTCATCAAATCCTCTATCTAACTTATCTAAATGATACGCAATATCTGGTGTGAAATAAGTATAAGAACCATCACTCTTAATTAATACTCTATCTTTGTCATCACCTAAGTCACTTGTTCTTAGATATAGAGCACCATCTTGTTCATATGTATAGCCTTTTTCTTTTAATGTATCTAAGGCTTTTTCAACTAGACCTCTATTACGAATGTCTTGTTCACTAGTCCATACATCAAATTCAACACGATATTCTTTTAAGTCACTCTTTAATTTATCTAATTCAGCTTTTAAGCCATAGCTTCTAAAGAATGAATATGACTCTTTTGGATCAACATCTGCATATTTATCACCATATTCACTAACAATATTTTTAGCAATATTGATTAAATCTTCTCCATGATATCCATCTTCTGGAACTTCAGCATTTTTTCCACAAGCTTGTAAGTATCTAGCTTGTAAAGATAAAGCCATATTATTGATTTGGTTTCCTGCATCGTTAACATAATATTCTCTAGTTACATCATATCCTGCCATTTTCATGATACGTGCTAAAGAATCACCAACAGCTGCACCACGAGCATGTCCTGGATGTAAGTCACCAGTTGGATTAGCAGAAACATATTCAATGTTCACTTTCTTTCCATTACCTGCATTACTTTGGCCATAACTGTCTTTCTTTTCTAATACTTTAGTAATAACAGCTTGTAATGAATCGTTTTTCATAAACAAATTGATAAAACCAGGGCCGGCAATTTCTAAATGATCTACACCAGTACTTGCATAATCAAAATGTTTTTCAATGTTTTCAGCAATCTCTCTTGGTTTACCACCAATTTTCTTTGATGATTTCATCGCAACATTAGTCGCATAGTCACCATGAGCCTTATCTTTTGGTAAGCTTAGTTCTACTTCATTTTCTAATAATGTAATAGAGTATGCTTTTTCTACTGCTTTAATAAATGCTTGTTTTAGAGTAACTTCTATTTCACTCATATTTTTAATCCTTTCAATATCCAAACTAATATTTGGGATGTTACTACTTCATTACCTTGATATATACAATAACGAATCGTTATACGATCTTCTTCACACTTATAATCTTGTAAATATGTATCAAATTTCATTGTTCCATATTCGCTAGTGATTTTCGCTACACCTCTTTTATTTAGGCGTAAATATGTCTCACTTTTGATATCTGCATATCGTTTTAAGATTACATAGTCGTCAAAAAAAGAAATCTCATGTTTTACATTCGAGTTATCTTTTTCTGTATAGGTTAATACTCTATCCAAATAGTTTGCTTTACCATCTGCGAGTACTGTTTTTTGATGTGAGACAATGTCTTCTTGTACGAGTTGAACAAAGATTTCCATATTTGCACCACTGAATTATACTGAAGACACTTTTTATGTCAACCAAAAAAGT
>CAVAZS010000138.1:0-5323 GCA_963593385.1 Lachnospiraceae bacterium
TAGAATCCATCGTTCTCTACTGTGAAACTTTTAGTTGGTTCATATTTGGTTAATTTCTTGAATAACATACTCTTTCTCCTATATCAGTTAGATATAACTAATTATATTGCTAAAATTACTTTTGACGAGAATAGAATTATAATAGTGATGGAGATAGCTATGTTATTTATATTGTTGTTGAGCCTTATGCCATCTATTGGTATATATTATTGGTTAAGTTTTCTTAAAAAGAATGATACTCAATATCGCTCTATTTGTTTAAAAACGTTAAAAAGTGGTTTGTTTCTATGCCCAATACTAATATTTATCCTTTCTTCATTATGTTATATTCCAGAAATGATTATGAAATATTTTGGATTAAGCAATATAGGCATAGCGATGTATCATAATTATGTTTTATTTGCTTGTTCTGAAGAAATTGTTAAATATCTAATGCTAAAAAGAGTTATTAAAAAGAATACTTATTCATATTCATTGTTAGATTATATTTGTTTAATGATGATTGTGGGTTTAGGATTTGGCTTAACTGAAGCATTACTATATTCAATAGGTGCTAATGCTGGCATGATGATTGTAAGAGGAATAACGGCAATGCATGCTGGATATGGATTTATCATGGGGTATTTTATTAGTAAAGAAATACAAACGAAAAATAAGAAATATCGAGTGATGTCATTATTAGTGCCTATTTTATTACATGGGACATATGATTTTTGCTTGAGTAATGAATTAGCATTAGTTAATGAAAACTTAGTATTTATATCATTATTTTTAGCAGTAGTAGCTTTAATTACAATTGTTGTGGCAATTGTATTTGTACGAAAAAATTCTAGAAAATTAGAATATACTGAAAAGGTCATATAATAGAAATGAAGATATCTAAAGGAAATGGAGAAATTTAAAATGAAAATGTTAGAGTTAATGGAAAGTAGACATAGTGTTAGACAATATTTTGATAGACCTGTTAGAAAAGAAAAAAGAGAAATGATTCAAAATCTAATTGATGAATCAAATAAGGAAAGTGGTTTATCTATTCAAGTATTTTATGATGAACCTAAATGCTTTGATACATTTTTGGCACATTATGGAAAATTTAAAAATGTTCAAAACTATATCGCTATAGTAGGCAAAAAAGAAGATCAAGAAAAAGCAGGATACTATGGAGAAAAAATAGTATTAAAGTGTCAAGAACTAGGATTAAATACATGTTGGGTAGCTTTAACTCATGGTAAAACAAAAGCTGTAATTAAAAAGGGTGAGAAACTATTAATAGTAATTGCTTTAGGATATGGTGATACTACAGGTGTTCCTCATAAATCAAAGCCTTTGGATAAATTATGTAAAGCTGATCAAGAGGTAGATTGGTTTGAATTAGGAATGAAGGCGGTAAGCTTAGCACCAACAGCTATTAATCAACAAAAGTTTTTCTTTGAACTAAAAGATGGTGTTGTTACGGCTAAAAATCTTGGAGGCCCATACTCTCTTGTAGATCTAGGTATTGCAAAATATCACTTTGAAGTTGTTACAGGACATAAAGTAAACTAATTTCGAATTAAATATAGGGAAACAAGTCTAATCATTGTGTTATGAGTATCTTATAGAATATCGAATAACATATTTGAAATAAAATATGAGACTTGTTTTTAATTTGTCTAATTTTACTTATAGCAACTAAAAAAATCATCATAAAGATATGCACTCCTAATGTTATAATTTTAGTGTGTCAAAAAGGAGAAAAATAATGAAGAAATGTGCTTTATTTTTAGCAGAAGGATACGAGGAGTGTGAAGCTTTAATTACAGTGGATTTGTTGCGTAGAGCAAATGTAGAAATTGATACATTTTCTATTACAGACGATGAATATGTTAAAAGTTCACATGCAATAGTCGTTAAAGCAGATAAGGTATGGAGTGACTTTAATCGTAATGATTATGATGTACTTATTTTACCTGGTGGTAAACTTGGTACAGCGAATTTAGGAAAATTTGAACCTTTAATTGAAGCTATAAAAGAACATTACAAAGAAGGTAAATTATTAGCTGCAATATGTGCTGCTCCTTCTATTTATGGACATTTAGGATTATTGAAAGATAAAAAATATACATGTTTCCCAACGTTTGATGAATCAAGCTTTGAAGGTGATTATCAAGAAGAACTAGCAGTATATGATCAAAATATTGTTACTGGTAGAGGAATGGGTGCGACAATTGAATTTGGTAGAACACTTGTTAAAATATTGACAAATGGAGAAATGACAGATAATGTTGATTACGGAATTCAATATGAACATCGCTTTCATGATTTGAAGAAATAGGAGGACGTCATGGCAAACATGTTTGAAAACGATTCCCGTCAAATTAAATTTGATGTGCTTGTGGAGTTGTGTCGCCAAGCATATGAAGGGAATGTAGAAGAAGATAAAATACAAGGATGGGCAAAGAAACTTGTGTCAAAGGATGGACCAAGATATCGTTGCTGTATCTATAAAGAAAGAGAAATTTTAAGACAAAGAGTTCGTCTTGCAATGGGCAAGATGGCTAATGATACTGCAGAATATAATCCAAGACAAATCGTACAAGTAATTGATGCGGCTTGTGATGGATGTACAATTCAAAAAATTCGTGTAACGGATAATTGTCGTAAATGTATGGCTAAATCATGCTTAAGTGCATGTCATTTTGGTGCAATTCATATAGGGGCAAATCGTTCTGAAATTGATTATGACAAATGTAAAGAATGCGGATCATGTGCTAGAGCGTGTCCATATAATGCAATTGTTGTAACAGAAAGACCTTGTTACTCACATTGTCCAGTACAGGCGATTAGTTGGGATCAAAATCGTATTGCTCAAATTGATGAATCAAAATGTATTAATTGTGGACAATGTGAAAGTGCTTGCCCATTTGGTGCAATTGAAGATATCAGTTGGGTTACACCTGTATCTACATTACTAAGAATGAAATCACCAGCATATGCAATCGTGGCGCCAAGTATTCAAGGACAATTTGAAAATGCAACATTAAGTCAAATTAAAAAATCTATTGAGCTACTTGGATTTGAAAAATGCTATGAAGTAGCTATTGGTGCAGATGCAGTTGCAGTAAGCGAAGCAGAAGAATTAAAAGAACATAAAGAAGCTGGTATTCCTATGACAACTTCATGTTGTCCAGGATTTGTTAATATGTTGAAGATTCACTTCCCTACAATTTATGAGAAAAATAAATCAACTACATATTCACCAATGATGGCTTTAGCAAATAAACTAAAGAAAGAACATCCAGACCATGGTGTTGTTTTCATTGGTCCATGTCTTGCTAAAAAACAAGAAGCTATGGAACAAAATACACCAGTGGACTATGTCTTAACATTTGAAGAAATTGCCGCAATGCTTGTGGCTAGAAATATTTGGCCTACAGAAGTGGAAGCTGAAGTAACTAATGAAGCTAGTAATTTTGGTAGAAACTTTGCTTCTGGTGGTGGAGTTCATCAAGCAGTTATGCAAGCAGCTAAAGAAAAAGGCGAAGGCCCATATACTGCATATTATGCTAATGGTGCAATAGAATGTAAAAAACAACTAATGCTATTAAAAGCTGGTAAGTTTAATTTTGATATTTTAGAAGGTATGTGTTGTGATGGAGGATGTTTAGGAGGCCCTGCTACAATCGTAAATTCTATGACTGCTAAAGGTAGAATGATAAAAGAAAATATCACAAATCCAATTAAAACAATTCAAGGTTCATTAGATGCATGTTCTTTTGAAGGAGTGAAGATGCATATAGATCATAAGGAGGAAACGGAGAATGGTACAGATTGAGGTATGTATTGGTAGTGCATGTTATGTTAAAGGTGCAAATCAAGTAGTAAATGACCTTATGGGAATGATTGATGAAAATCATTGGAAAGACAAGGTTGAATTAAAAGGCTGTTTCTGTATGAAATCTTGTGAAAATCATTCTGGATTAGGAATCAAAATCAATGGTGAAGCTTTAACAGGTATCACTGTTGCAAATGCTAAAGAAGTATTAAAGGATAGACTTATTCAGGAGCTTC
Organism: Lachnospiraceae bacterium; assembly: GCA_963593385.1. Classification (GTDB taxonomy): domain Bacteria; phylum Bacillota_I; class Bacilli_A; order Erysipelotrichales; family Erysipelotrichaceae; genus Bulleidia. Next base: position 4,051 of record CAVAZS010000138.1, read on the forward strand.
AATGAGTTTGCGTCATTATATTAAGTTAGTAGATGCATCTTGCCATAATTGTATGAGATGCGTTAGAAGTTGTCCTACTAATGCAATGACATATATTCATAATCAACCAACAATTGTAGAGGATGAATGTATTTTGTGTGGAAATTGTTATAGTGTATGTCCACATGATGCTAAATCAATTGTTAGTGATTTTAATGCGGTTAAAACGTGGTTAGCTAATGGTGAAAAAGTCATCATAAGCGTAGCACCGAGCTTTACTTCGGTCTGGCCACGTTTTTCTTCATTATCTAAAATACTTAAGAATAGAGGTTTTTTTGCAGTAGAAGAAACAGCTAGAGGGGCAGCTTTAGTTTCACAAGCATATGCAAATCTAATCGATGAGCATAAGATGAAAAATATTATTACAACATGTTGTCCTGCAGTGACAGCTTTAATTGAAAAAGAATATGGTGACTTAACAGATAATATGGCACCAGTTCTATCGCCATTAATTGTTCATGGTAAATTAATTAAAGAAAAATATCCTGACGCAAAAGTTGTCTTCTTATCTCCTTGTATTGCGAAATATAAAGAAATAGAAGATGAACGTTTTAAAGGAAATGTAGATGCATGTATAAACATGTTTGAACTATATGAATGGATTAAAGATACAAAAGATACTAGTGAAGAAAATGATTGGGAAGATTTTGAAGGTTCAATTTCACGTCTATATCCAACACCAGGTGGTATTGTTGGTACTTTAAAAGATAATCTAAATTATAAATATGTAAATGTAGAAGGTATTGATCGAATTAAATCGGTTTTAAAAGCGATACAAGAAGGACAAATGGAAGGCTATTTCTTTGAAATGAGTTCATGTATTGGCTCATGTATGGGTGGACCATTGCTTTCACATTTTAGACATAATGAATGGCTTGGACAAAGTATTATTCATCGTAAAGTAGATATGAGTAAGAAGATAGAAAAGAAAGAGCTTCCTTTTGATATATCTACAACTTGGCAAGCGGAAAACATTTATCATCCAAAACATACTGAAGAAGAAATAGCAGAAGAACTCTTAAGAATGGGTAAAAATTCTAGTGAAAAAATACATGATTGTGGAGCGTGTGGTTATGAAACGTGTCGCTTAAAAGCAATTGCTGTATTAGATGGTAAAGCTGATCCTAGAATATGTTTGCCTGAAGCTCTAGAACATGCTGAATCATTATCAAATGTAGTGATTGATAATACACCAAATGGCATTATTGTATTAGATGAAAATCACGATGTACTA
>CAVAZS010000139.1:0-5306 GCA_963593385.1 Lachnospiraceae bacterium
TGTACTAATTCGCATATAAAATGCCTCCTAGCATAAATATAAAGCGCTTACAGTTCACTTCATAGAATATCATTGTTTACCATAAAGTGTTCTTTTAATGGCCTCATATTCTGTAAGAAGAAATGTAAAGTCATAGCTGAAAAGATATAAGATAAGTAAATTAAGTGTTAAAAATTCAAAAAAATTTCGAATATTTAACACTTAATGTGATATTCTTTGTTTGAGGTGATCCTATGTTAATCAAAAGAAATCAATACCTTGAAAACATAAGAAGATTTTATGAATCAAATTTAATTAAAGTTTTAACTGGTGTCAGAAGATGCGGAAAGAGCGTTTTACTAAACCAAATAAAAGAAGAATTAATAACTGAAAAAAAGATAAACGAAAATCATATTATTTCAATAAATTTTGAAGATGTTAAATTTTCTAATATTAAAAACTATATTAAATTAAATGATTATATTCTTAAGCATATAGCTGATAATAACAAATACTATATTTTCTTAGATGAAATTCAACATGTTAATCAATTTGAAAAAACTCTAGCTTCATTAAAAGCTACCCAAAATGTTTCCATATTTGTAACTGGTAGTAATTCAAAATTATTATCAGGAAGATTAGCAAGTTTACTTGTAGGACGATGCAAAGAGTTTAAGATTATGCCATTTACATATAGTGAATTTTTGAATTATTATCAAGAAAATCAATTAGAGATTCCTGATAAACCTTTTCAAAACTATATTAGATACGGTGGAATGCCACAGCGTATGGACTATGAATTAGAAGAAGATATTAAAGAATACCTAAAGTCCATTTATTATGGAATTGTCGATAAAGATATTTGTAATGCAAAAGCTAAAATTAATAAAGAAACATTTCTTACAATATCTAAATATATTATAAGTAATGCTTCAAAAGAGTTTTCAGTTCCTAGCATCGTCGAGTATTACAACCAAAATAATGCCGACCAAATTTATTGTGAAAATGTATATAGATATTTAGATAAATTAGAAAAAGCTTGTTTAATATCTAGGGTTAAAAGATATGACATTGCCACAAAGAGAACATTAAAGCAAACTGAAAAACAATTTGTGGTTGATAATGGCTTTCTTTTAGCTTGTAGTGACTCTAATAGAGTATTTGTTGCACATGCATTAGAAAATTTAGTATATAACGAACTATTATATAGAGGATATGATGTGAAAATAGGTAAAACATATAAAGGTGAAATTGACTTTGTAGCCATGAAAGATGGTAAAAAATGTTTTATTCAAGTAGCTTATATGTTATCAAGTGATGATGTTATTGAAAGGGAATTTGGTGCATTTAGTTCAGTAAGAGATCCATCTCCAAAATATGTATTTAGTTTAGATGAATATGATATGTCTAAAGATGGCATAACTCATTTCAACATTGAAGATTGGTTATTAAATAAAGTGACAATCACACTATCATAAGTGTTAAATATTCAAAATAATTTCGAATATTTAACACTTAATTGAAATGTGTTTCTATTATTTCATCTAATTGTTTAGCAATACTAGTAAATGGTAGATTCAAATCTAACGTTCTTACTGTAATCTTGTTACCATGCATTTGATATACATTGTCGGGATAAATCTCTTCATCCGTTTTAGCATACAGTAACATTCCTGAAACTGTATGTTCTTCATGTTCAAACTCATAATCTTTATTTTTAACATAAGTAAATATCTGATAAAGATTATTAGAATGAATTGTATGCTTATCAAATTGTTGTTGAGTTGTATGACTATAATACTTAGCATCAATAATTAATACTGTATTACCTAGTTGTAATGTTATATCACTTTGCATTATTGGTAACATTGTTCCTATACCATCATCTAATGACCAAGGTATTTGTGAGGCTTTTACAGATAACTTACGATAATTTTGTGCATAATACTCAAGTATAAATTTCTCATATAAACGACACATTCTTTGTTCATCAATAAAACTTGCTAAATGGTAATTTCCTGATTCAGTTGTTTGTAACATTCCTTCAATGATTAATTGACATATACTTACTAACATTCTGTAATTCTGGTTATTTCTTCGAAAACGTATAGAAGACCATTTAATCATTGTAGGATCTAATGTATCTACGTTAGAAAAGAATAGCATCTCTTTCTTTAACTCATCTTTATATTTAGCATTCACTTTAGAATGTCTTAGTAACAATAAAACAGTTGTCTTTAGTATCTGATTCAACAAGTTATTTTCAGATAATTCATCATACTCACAAGTTAATAATTGTTTTCTTGCCATGCGATTACGTATCGTACCTGACATATTGATTTTTCCACGTAAAACATTTAAATCTTCTTGTTTGTTTATGTATTCTTTATACAATCCTTGTTTTAGTTGTAATCCTATTCCTTTAGATAATATTGCCGCAAATAGATTATGCATATCTTCAAATTCTTCTAATGCTAAATCTTCATATTGTGTTTGATGTAATGTTTGAAATGCATAAGACAACATGTAGTAAATGTTTTTTATGAGTATATTCTTATTCTTAATCATTGAAATATACCGTGTAATATATTTTCCCAACGTTGTACTTTATCAAAGTCATCAAACCAATATTCTGTAAGCATAGGAAGAATATCAAAATCTACTACATCCATCATCCATTCATTCGTACATTCTGTAATACCACAGAAATAACTATGTCCTATACAGAATCCTTTACCTAGTGATTTATCTAATGCAATTTCTTTATTTAATTCTTTAATCTTATCTATGAGTAAATCAAATGTTTCATTATTTAAACTTCTTTGATATTTGATAAATCCTTCAGTATCAAATCCTGGTTCCATGTCAATAAAACTAAATCTTCTTCTTAGTGCATAATCAATCATTGCTAGACTTCTATCTGCAGTATTCATCATACCGATAATATGTAATCGCTCTGGCACAAAGAAACTTAAACCATTATAAGCAAGTGTAGCCTTTGTTCCACGATAGTCTTTTTCTATTAGCATTAATAACTCACCAAAGATCTTACTCATATTCCCACGATTAATTTCATCAACAATAAAGAAATAATCTTTATCTGGATGATTCATCGCTTTCTGACAAAACTGATAGAATATACCATACTTTAACTCAAAGCTATCACCTTCCGGTTTATATCCCATCATAAAATCTTCATAAGAATAATTCTGATGAAACTGTATAAACTCTATTCGACTATCATCCTTTTCACCCATAATCGAATAAGCAAGTCTCTTAGCCGCAAATGTCTTACCTACACCAGGAGCACCTTGTAAAATAATATTCTTTTTCTTTAATAGTACTGATACTAAACGATTATATTTAGCTTCAGACATATATACTTCATTGAGAAATTGGGATTTGGAATATGGTGGAATAGCACTTACTGCTAAATTTACAGGATTAGATTCTCTTATCATATCCATGATAAATTCATACTCATCCTTTGTAAGTTTAAATAAACTACCTTGTGGATTAACAAAATATTCCATATGTTCTAATTCAGGACAACTTTTTAATGTTTCATAATCAATTGGATAAGTTAATCCTTCTACTTTCTCAAAGTAAATTTTTTTACCATCTTGTTCAGCAGTTATCCTCCCTATCGCAACTATTTGTTTTACTGGATATGATTCATAACCAATAATGATATCCCCAACTTTTGCGTCTAAAAAGTTTTGAAATATACGACGCTTATTACCGCTATCGTTGTACATCGTATAAGATTGTTCTTCACCTACTGATATATTTGAAAAGCTCCAAATCTTAGGATTAGCATTTAACCACCAGTAATGTACTTCTTTTTCATCTTTCTTTAATAGTTTATCTGTAGTCATATCAAAATAAGGTTTCAATATATAATCTTCAAATAGTTGTAATTCACTATCTGGTACAACAATACATGTAGAATTAGCATTAGGTGTCCACCATTTCTTTTCTTTCGTATAAGCACTTGTATCATGTGATTCAGCTATAACTGTATAGCTTCTTTCACACCAATCACCTTGTTTCTCTTGATTCTCTTTCACTTCATCAGAATCAATACATCCTAATAATCTAATACTATTACCACGACACAAATAGAAGAAATCACCTTTCTTCATTGTCTCCATAAAGTCATCACCTTGAGATACTTTAGTCTTACCTATAGAAGCAGTATTCTTGTTTACAACAATGCCATGTCTTTCTTCAAATGCATTAGCTTCTGCTTGAGTAATACAATCTGTACCATGACTAATCTTCCAGAATCTAGGCCCATCATTAGCATATAACTTCACTTTAGATAAATCTGTTTGTTTTAACACTTCAGCTAACTCATCTCTTAGTTTCCAAATTGTATGACCTTCTGTATCTTTATCCGCTTCTTTTCCTACATATAGAATTGTCCAATATCTAGTTTCACCCGTTTCTTTACCAGATACTGAACACTTTGTTCTACTTGCAATTCGTTTTGCTAAAGCTGAAGAACCTGTATTATAGAAATTTACACTTTCACCATATTTCTTAGATAATTCTGTACACGTAGCTTCTCCACCATAATCAAGCATACGTTTCATAATTTCTAAACTACTCTCATTAAATATGTCTGAATCAGCTAATAAACTCTTCCAATCTTCTACACTTAATCCTGGTGTATATTCTTTTATACTTGGCCACCAATCATCTGTAGTCCACGCTTTTGAGTGATGATAGTATCTACTAATATAAAAACCAACATCAATAGTTAATGTTCTTAGTTCTGTATCTGAATAACATATATCAGTCAATTGTGATTTGAACATAGTAACGAGTTCATCATCTTTTTTTAATTCATCACTCAACTCATTATATAAGCTGTAGAAGTTTCTTAAATTTTCTGCATATGCACCTTTCTTAAAAGTTACATCACATTCTAATACTTCAGAAACCTTTTTTACTTCACCATATTTATAAATATAGTATTTATCTGGATATCTAAGCCATAAATATGTACTAATAGCATTTTCACTTTGATAATGTTGTTGCGCACTATTATCATATTTTTCATATAAAATCGAAGCTTTATCTTTAAATGATAGAATTCTAGTTACTACATCTTGTGTTTCATCAAATAGTGCTATAAACATAGCTCTTACTTCTTCTGGAGCACTGTTAGCAAATAATTTAATCTTGGCAGCAGGAAAGTTATTCGCAGAAGCAAGTAAGTTTTCAGTCTCAGCCAACGAACGAGTTAACATCTCAGCAAAATCACTAGCATTTATATCCCAATTATCTTGGAAACATTTAATCGCTTCCCACTTATATTT
>CAVAZS010000140.1:0-5299 GCA_963593385.1 Lachnospiraceae bacterium
ATCAACCATTAATGTTAAGCCTGTTTTAAAATCACCAGCTTCAATTGCCATATTTTATTACCTACCTTTTTTATCGTATGTATTGTATCAATTCAGCGTGTATTTATCAATATTAGAAGATTGTTTTTTCTTCTTTATGTGACTTAATATACTTGCTCCACTGGATATAGCCATAAGTTGTATTCGTGAAATATCCTAATTTTAGAACTAATAATACATATTGGCCAGATAAGATATTGATAATTGACTCTAAGAATGCGCTAATATACCAAGCTATCCATTGTTCTCTTAATCTAAAGAAAATAAATAGTCCGTTTGCTACACCAACTGCTGAAGCACATGCATCAATGTAAGTAATCATTGTTGCTAAACGTTCATTACCATTTAAGAAATCTGTTTGAATATTTAAGCCACTTAAGAAATAACCAACTACAATTGTCCATACAATAATTGCTAGTATTACTAATACTTCTTGATATCCTTTTAATCTTCTTACAGCTGTTAACTCATCACTATCATCATCTTTATGCTTAGACCAATTGATATAACTTAAGATATCGATTGGTAACCAGAAGAATAATGTTGTCGCAATAGTCGCAAAACGATACATTAGAACTAAACATGTTAATATTTCTGTGATTTCCACAAGTACAGATACTAAGAAATTGTAACGAGATTGTTTTGAAATCAACAATTCACAAAGAATATTTAAGAAAGTATCAAGTAGGTATAATAGCATAATGACAATACCATTTACTCCATTTGCACTTTCTTCAGGGAATATTACCGCAACAATCGTCGCAAGTACCATGATTGATAAGAACCAAGATTTTTCATATGTTGTAAATGCTTTAGCAAATACAATCATGATTCCTAATGATAAAGAAAGAATAAATAAAGATGTACCTAAATTGAAAATATGCATCGTATCATTTACTGTCATTTCTTGATATTTCGCATTCACTTCACTCTCTGTTGGATTTTCGTGATCAAAATATAATGTTGTATGATTTTCCGTTTCATACTCATAAGCAGTAATCGTGTTTTGATCTAGATTTTCATATTCTTCATATGTATATGTTTTTACTAGATAGCCATCCCCACTTCTATATGTAACATCACATACAGTGGAGTCTTCATCATAATCCTCTCCATCAATGTCTCGTGTCATTTCTAAAGTTTGAACATATTGAATGTCCCCGAAATTTTCATGAACTTTGCCAAATCCCTGTATAAAAGAAAAAATTGATCCTAGCACAAGAGTACATAAAATAACAATTTCTATTCTTCTTACTTTTTTGTTTGGCTCAACATAACCTTTAATTTTATTTAACATTAAAATCCCCTCATTTTCTAAAAGTTTTTATTAACCAAGTCAATAAAAACAGCAATTCAATATTTTATTACAAAATAAAGGTATACGCTACTATTTCACTTTTTGTGTTGAGAGAGTACTCTATGCATAAAATAAAAAATCCTGAACTAAGTCAGGACTCTTATATATGATTAATCGATTTGATATCCTTCGTATGTACCATTCAAGCAATTTACTTGATTAGCTACATTATAAATATCACTTAGAATAGCACCATCTGTAGAATATAGTTTCTTTTTAACAAGAACTTCTTTTTCGCTTAATTCTTCTACTTCATACTCATTTTCTTTAGCAATAGAACAGAATTGTTCTTTTTCATCAAGATGTGAGAATCTAGCTTTATGAGAAATAGCTACTAGTGTATCTTCTGGATATTTTTCATTGAAGACATCATTTCTAGCAAATTGTTCAGCAACAAAAGAAGTACTTAAGTAAGGATAAATTGAAGCTACTTCTTTAACTTCATCAGAAATTTCTTCTACTTCTTCTTTTGTTTCTTCTACTTCTTCACTTTCTTCAGTTTCATCTACATCATCAATATTGATGAAATGAACTTGTTCGTCCTCAACTTCCTTTTCCTCTTTCTTTTTCTTTGTTACTACTGTAGCAACAACAGCTGCTGTAACAGCTGTAGCAGCAACTGCTGCACCAATAATTTTACGAAGCATATCTTTATAACCTCTCTTTTACTACACCTATTCTAGCATATGTCAATCTTTGTACAAACGACAAAATCCAAATATCGTCTATTTGCAAAATATCTGCTACAATACTTTGTGAAAAGAGGACATATATGGTAATTATTGAAATGGATAATGGTAATACCATTAAACTAGAATTAGACGCAAAAAATGCACCTATTACAACAGAAAACTTTTTAAAACTTGTACGTAGTGGATTCTATGATGGACTAACTTTCCACCGTGTAATCAAAGGATTTATGATTCAAGGTGGAGATCCTAAAGGTAATGGTACTGGTGGTAGTAAAGATACTATCGTTGGTGAATTTGCCGCAAATGGCTATGCTAACCCAATCAAACATACTCGTGGTGTAATTTCTATGGCACGTGCTATGGATCCTAATTCTGCATCAAGTCAATTCTTCATTATGCATGAAGATGCACCACATTTAGATGGACAATATGCAGCATTCGGTCACGTTGTGGAAGGATTAGATACAGTCGATGAAATTGCTTCTGTAAGATGTGATTTAAGAGATAAGCCACTACAACCTGTAGTCATGAAGAGAGTTTACGAAGTAGCTGAATAAGCTACTTTTTTTCGTATTCTTTTTTAATCCAAGCCATAATTAAATTTACGATTTTTTCTTGTTGCACTTCACTTAATGGTATACCTTTTTGTACTCTATACCATTTTTCCAGACAACCTCTACAGCACGTTGCTGTAGCATGTTGTGCCACAAATACAGGATGGCCTCGCATTGGTGTTTGCTTACCATCATTTATTGGATATGCTGGTGCGAGGCGTTCTTTGATAAAATCTTTTGCATGATTTCTAATTGTATCCATGCCTTTTTCATCAATATATTTTTTATCTTTTTCACTCAAATGAAAACTCGCTCTAAATCTTGATGCTTGTAAGCGAACAAGAGCTTCTTCTATTCTTCTAGCCATATTATTCTAATGCAAGAAGTGCTGCACCTATCGCACCACATAATTGTGCTTCTTTTGAAACATAAATATCTGCTTTAAGTTTCTCTTCTAAGCACTTTACAACACCTTTATTTTGGGCAACACCACCTGTTAGGATATATTTTTCTTTTCCATTTACTCGTTGTACTAATGAATAAGTCCTACTAGCAATTGCTTTATTTAAACCATGAATAATATCTTCTTTCGTATTTTTTTGAGCAACGAGAGAAATCACTTCGCTTTCTGCAAATACCGTACACATACTAGAAATTGTAATATCATTTTGATAATTCAATCCCTTTTCGCTCATTTCATCAATTGATAAACCTAATGCTCTAGCTTGTGCTTCTAAAAATCTTCCTGTTCCTGCAGCACATTTGTCATTCATTACAAATTGAACTACTTTACCATTTTCATCTATTGATATCGCTTTAGAATCTTGTCCTCCAATATCAATTACCGTTCTTGCTTCAGGGCATAAATAATGTGCTCCTTTTGCGTGACACGTAATTTCCGTAACACTTTTTGTATCTGATAGACCCGTAGTTTCTCTACCATATCCTGTTGTAACAATTTGTTTTAAATCACTTTCTTGAATACCTGCTTTTAAGCAAGTTTCTTTTTTTACTTGTTCGATTAGTTTTTGATTATTTACACTTGTCGCAACAATAGAACTGGCCAATAATTCTTTCTTTTCATTCATGATAACAATATCTGTACTAGTTGAACCGATATCAATTCCCATTACATATCCTTGTTTTATTTTTTCTATTTGTTTTTCCATACCTAGTTCCTCTTTAAAAGCTTCTAGTCTTGTGATTAATTGTCCTGAAGATTGAGGGATACTTTCTGTTTCAATCTTTAATATCCTTTCGTTAGAATTTGTTTTTTCATGATAATAATCAAAACTATAATAATCACAAAATTTAATTGTATGATAAATGATTCCTTTTGATTTTTGATGAACGGTAGTTCGTTCTCCATTAAACCACATACGCATGCATGGAGCTTCTTGATTGAGCAGTGAAGTAGCATATGACAAATAAAAATTCTCTTTATCTATTGCATAAGATAAATGCCTATTACCGCTACAGGTATCATCTACCACAGGGATATCTTGAAAAACACTTTCTATTTCTTTTTTCAGATTTTCACCACCATGTGCACCAGCTAAACGAATAAAATTTGAGTTTGGAATTTCTTTTACTTGTTTTATATTTTCATCACATGATTTTAATGCTTCATTCAAATCAAATTCTTTTTGTTTATATTGTTGATATTCTTTAACAAAACTTTCTAAAGAATATGCAAATCGTTTAATATCTCGCTCCGTATTTTTATGAGGTAAGGATAAAAGATAAATAAAGCTAACTTTCTCGCTATCTTTCAAAACATCATAAGCTCTTCTTACCGCATCACAACAATCTGTTAATACTATTTCTTGAATATGATTTTCAAGAACAGTTTCAATCAAAGCTTTTGTATAACTACATAAATTAGAATGAGAACAATTTTCAGCACAAGATAAATCTTTTACATCTGGTTCTATTAATGCATGTTCTTCATAAAAACCAGCAATCAACTCTATTGGAGCATAACGACATGATGTATAAATCATCCTTTTTTCTCCTTAACCATTTCCAAAAACGCTTCTAATCTTGTAGAAATTTGTCCATCGGACGCATTTGCTCTATCTACTCCATCGCCATTTAAAATTAGAATCGGATAGTTTTCTCCCATCATTTTTTTCGCAATTAAATTTGCACATCCACTACCTTGTTTACAACCCCAATGACAAAAACATATTATTCCATCCGCGTCTAATTCTTTAGCCATGTCTAAATTTCTTTGTATTCTTCTTTCAATTTGTCCATTATATGAAGAATAAACAAGTCTTTTTGCCATAAATGTATATGGATCATCATCTTCTACAAACCAATTTTCATAGCTTAGTTCTGTTGCGACTATATATTGTTCACTTTTATAATTCAACTTATTTTTCACTGCATCTTGCCAAAATGGATTAGAGTGCATCCATAATATTTTTACTCCATCTTTTTCTGGTGCATTATGATAATCTTTCAGTTTTTGTTTTGCATATTCTAAAGCTTCTTTAGAACCAAGACCAGTATGCATTAAAAGAGCTTCATACATTTCACTCGTCAAATCATTCTTTAGCCATCTTGTTTTACGATATGGAATTGTTTGACGCATAATGGATAAAGTCTCATTACTACGATGCGTAATCTCTTTCAAAAGATTCATATCTAGT
>CAVAZS010000141.1:0-5249 GCA_963593385.1 Lachnospiraceae bacterium
CGACTTTTTATCATTCATTCTATTTTTAGTTACACATTTTCTACAAAGTTAAGGTAAGTTATTTAACTGAAAATAATACGATTGGTTCAGCATCTTTGTAGTTTTTCTCATATACACTTACATCTTTAGAACCATCATCTTTTTCTGTATCTGAGAATCTTACATATTCTTTTTCTGTCGATTCATCGTTTGTACGAACAAGAACTTTGAATTTAGCATTTTCTAATAATTGAATATCTACGATTTTTACTACTTTGTTATTTTCATAGATTACAGTTCTTAGATAGCTATATACACCTTGTTTTACTAAACGAGAGAAATCATTGTATTGACTAATATTAGTTGCACTACCATCTTCTATAACAAAGTAATTGAGATTTGTTGCTTCGCTAGGTTCGATATCAAAACTTACGTCATTGATATCCCCATATTCAAAAGCCACTTCCATGTCTGTATTCCATCCAGAACAGGCATTACCTGCTACATATTTATATTCTAATTTGGTAGGGAATGCTCCTGAGGCATCATGTTCATAGTAAGAAATATCATTTTCTTTGTCATAAAAGTATGTTTTACCATAACATGAGCTTTCACCATAACTATAGAATGCGTTATCTGCATCTTTTTCTAATGCATATGCACTTCTAATACTTTTGAAAATCACACTATCTTCTGTCTTTTCTACAAATGATGATAAAAATGGCACGACATAGGAATTCCCTGTACTATCACTTGTTTTTACAGTGATAAATGGCATGAAATACAATCCTATTACAACTGCAACAACAATTAGAATTGTTTTTATCTTTTTACTCATTTCTTATTTCTTTCTTCGATATCCATGATCATATTAACTCTACGTTCATGTCTACCACCTTCAAATTCTGTTTCAAAGAATTCATCCACAATCATCTTAGCCATTTCAATACCAATGACACGAGCTCCAAAACAGATAATATTACAATTGTTGTGTAATCTTGAATATTTAGCTGTATATGGTTCAGAACATACACAAGCTCTAATTCCAGATACTTTATTACATGCTAGAGAAATACCAAGTCCAGTACCACAAATTGCGATACCTTTTTCTACTTCTCCACTTGCGACTGCATTCGCTACTTTTTCTCCCCAAATAGGATAATCTGTACTTTCTGTACCATTTGTACCATAATCAACGATTTCATGACCTTTGCTTTCTAAATAAGCAATAATGTCTTTTTTCATTTCTAACGCTGTATGATCATTCGCAATACCTATTTTCATGATTATTATTCTCCTTTTTTCGATTTAATTTTAATTAAATACATAATACCAATAATTAATGTAATTACGCTTAAGAATTGTGAAGTTGAAAGTACACCAATTGATCCTCTTTCAATATCACCGCGTAAGAATTCCACTAAAAATCTGCCTACACTATATAGAATGATATACCAAGCAGATGTTTCTTTCTTTGTTTCATCATTTGTATAAATCTTATATAAGATAACAAATAATACAAAATCACCAAAAGAAGAAATTAATTGTGTTGGAATAAGATGTACACCACTTGGTGCTAATGATCCTTTAGGAAAAACTAGTGATAACTTACTATCTGTTTCTAGTCCATAACAACATCCTGCAAAGAAACAACCAATTCTACCAAATGCTTGAGCTAAAGCTACTTCAGGCATAAATAAGTTGAAGTAGGCAAAGAAATCTATTTTCTTAATCTTGCAATATCCATAAGCACCTAGTACTCCACCAATTAAGCCACCCATGACAACCCAACCAGAAGAACCTAGAACAGCCATAGGATCTTTTAAGAAAGCCGAGAAATTAACAAGTACATAAGTTAGTTTTGAGACAAGATATCCTGTAATTAAAACCGTAAATACTAAATTATCCACATGTTCTTTAGATAAACCATTCTTATCTGCTAATTTTTCTGCAATATAAAATCCTACTAGTATACCAATGGCAATCATTACGCCATATCCATGCACTGTAAAAGGGCCAATTGAAAACCAATCATTAAACATAATTCAAAAACCTCCATGTCTAATTTTACGAATAGAATGACAAAGAATCAAATCATTCACTTATTGTTGCGGAGTATTATTCAAATTATCTTGATTAATGATTTCAGCATCTACCGCATTAGCTTTCTTTTCTACATATTCTTCTACTTTATTTTTTTCTTCAACAAACTTTTGTACTCGTTTTGCAATAAAGATAACAGAAATAACATCTGATAAACCACAATATACTAGACCAACACCTAAGATTTGGAATAATAAGTTACTTGTTTCAACAAGATTAAACATTACAACTAAGCCAACAATAATGGAAATAGCCGCAAATATTACATAGATATAGCTTTTATCATAGCCAAGTCTCTTTGCGTCGATACCATCTTGTAACTTAACAAATCCATCTACGATAATTACAATCGCTACAATAAATGGAATTAATGTTTGTACAACTGACTTTTGATAAATGATGAGTATTCCTACTAAGATTAATACAACACCTTCTACAAAATCATTACGATATACTGCATCTTTTGCGTCTGCTGTTAAATACATAAATATACGAATGACACCTAATACAATTCCTACAATACCAATAATATTACAAATGATGTTTTGTACTTTATCTGGATAAACAATTAATGCAATACCAGATAAGATATAAATTAAAGCTGTTAATAATGCATTCCATTTTAAATTTTTTAGCATAAAAATCACTCCTTATCTCTAACTAAACTATACACTTTATGAATATCTTTTAAAACACACAGTACATAAATTATGTATAATTTACACGATAGATGAGGTACAAACATGATTAATATCTTAACATTCAAAAAATACTTAAAAGATGAAACGATTGAAGATTTCAAAACAATAGAAAATACACATTTCTATTTTGTGGATAGTATTGAAGAATTAACTAAAGAAGAATTAGATTCTATTGAAGTCTTAGTTGGTCCTCCTAAAAAGGAACTAATTGATAAATTACCTTCTTTAAAATTAGTACAACTCTTTAGTGCTGGTGCAAATCAATTTAGTTGGTTAGATGATTCCATCACTTTAGCAAATGCATATGGAGCTTATGGCAAAGCGATTAGTGAACATATGTTAGCTTCAACACTTATGTTTCAAAAGAATTTCCCTGCTTATTTTGTAAGCCAAAAAGAAAGAGAATGGGTAAGACAAGATCCTGTATTTGTTATGAGTGATGCGACTATCTTATCTGTTGGTGCTGGTGCAATTGGTAGCGAATATTTACGATTATGTAAATTACTAGGTGCTAAAACAATTGGTGTACGCCGTTCAATTCACGATAAAGCAGACTATATTGACGAACAATATACAATGGATAAATTAGATTCACTACTACCTCAAGCTGATGTCATTGCCCTAAGCTTACCTGAAACAAGCGAGACAATTCATTTATTTAATAAAGATAAATTCCATCTCATGAAAAAAAGCGCAATCCTCATCAATGTTGGGAGAGGATCCGCTCTTGTCGAAAACGATTTAATTCAAGTTTTAAGAGAAGGATATTTCCAAGGTGTTAGCTTAGATGTAACCGAAATAGAACCATTACCTAAGAATAATCCTTTATGGAATTTCCCTAATGTACAAATTACACCACATATTTCAGGTGGATATTTCTCTTCAGCCAATTATAGTAATGTAATCGCTGTTGTCAAAGATAATATCATTCGCTATGTTCATGGCGAAAAACCTATACATATTGTCGATAAAAAACTAGGTTACTAACGAGTTATCGGTGCTGTTAAAGCATCGGTAACTTTTATTATATCTTCTGGTGTAAGTTCAACTTGCGTGCCTTGTTTACCACCAGATACCATCACTGTATCTAGTAATAATAATGTTTCATCAAATACTGTTTTAAATTTTTTCTTCATACCAATTGGTGAACAACCACCACGAATGTATCCTGTTAAAGCAAGCAAATCTTTAACATGTACCATTTCTACACTTTTTACACCTACTGCTTTAGCGCAAGCTTTTAAGTCCAATTCTTCAGCTACAGGTATAACAAACACATAACAATTTTTATCATTACCTTTTGTGACAAGTGTCTTAAAAACTTGTTCGGGATTTTGACCGCACTTTTTCGCGACCGATACACCATCGATTAAGCCATCTTCCACTTGATATGTATGCTCTGTATAAGGTATTTTTTCTTGATCTAAAATACGCATTACATTTGTTTTCTTTTCTGCTTTAGCCATATTCTTTTACCTCTAGAGCATTATACTCTTTTATGGTTTCTGTGGCATAGGATTATTCATTTGTCCTGGTCCCATTTCTTCGCTTTTTGAACTTAGATTTGTTAAAGATGAAGTAAGCGTAATTGTTTCTCGTTCTTCACCATCTTCATAAATGGTATATTCTTTATTTAACTCTAGGTCACTACTTGCAATAACTAGATTTTGATAAGATTTCTCAGATGAATAACTAAAACAAATATTTCCATCACTATCTTTAATTTCAATATCACCTGTCGCATCAATCATAAGGATATTAACCGTACTTGTTTCACTTGGTGTTACTGCCATCCCACTAGCTCCACCAGCTAATACTGTTCCACCATTTACATTGAATGTACCATTGAAGTCTAGTGCACCATTACCACCATTTTGTGGACCATAAATGGTTAATGTGCCACCATTCATTTCACCATTACCGTTCATGTCTACGCCATCTCCTTCAGCATATACCGTAATGTTTCCACCATTAATCGTTAATATACTACTATCAGCTTGCATGTCATTTGTTGCACTTCCATCAACTGTATTAATACCATCATCACTTGATGTAACAGTAATGTTTCCACTATTTATGGTTAAGTTAAGTGCTTCTAAGCCTTCATAAGAATGTTCAATCGTAATATCTGAATCAATTGTTAAGGACGCATCACTATGAATCGCGTCATCTCCAGCAGATATTGTTAATGTACTATTTGATATAACAATATCACTTTCACAATTAATCGCATCATCACTACTATTAATCGATAATGTACTATCTGTTATATTTAGACTCAAACCATTCTTAATCCCTTTTGATTTTGTAGTGTCACTATCTTCTTCTGTGCTTTCTTCATTTTGTGTTGGTGGCTCTTTGCCTTCTTCCGGATTAAAATCATCATCACGTTGTGGAGGCCCTTTCATCGTCATATCATCACTCATATCACCTTGTTGACTAGGATCAAAGTCTTGTGGTCTATCA
>CAVAZS010000142.1:0-5223 GCA_963593385.1 Lachnospiraceae bacterium
AAAATGCAGCTTTATTAGTAAGGAAAATAAGTGACAATTATAAACTTCCATATTATACGATTAGTCCAACATATTCTGTTTGCCCTAATGATGGCTATATTAGTGGCGAAGTATATAAATGCCCAAAATGTGGTGCTGTAACAGAAGTTTATTCAAGAATTACAGGTTATTATCGTCCAGTTAAAAATTGGAATGCAGGTAAAACACAAGAATTTAAAGATCGTAAGACATATTGTGTTGAAGATAACAAGAAGCCAATGGATACAGTACAAGAAATAGTTCAAGAGAAAAAACAAGTTATGGAAAAAAGTAGTGGAAGTAAACTGTTCTTATTCACAACAAAAACTTGTCCAAATTGTGCCATGATTAAAAAGATATTAGATGAAAAGAATATTACTTATGATGTGATTGATGCGGAAGAAAATATTGAGTTAACGAGTCAATATCATATAACATCTGTTCCTACACTAGTAGTAGATGATAGTGCTTATGTAAATGCATCAAATATAATTAGCTATATAAACAAGTAATAACTAGATAATCATAAAATAAATAAAATCCTTCTTACTTATATTGACGAGAGAAATGAGTGAGAAGGATTTTTTGTAATGAGTCACTTAGTTTCTATTTGTTCTAGCAAAAATGATTTCCATGATAATACTAATTTTGCTGTATCATAGAAAACATTAAGGGGAATTCTATATGGGTAAGCAAGATAAAAAAATTTATATCATGGTCGCTATTGCATTATGTGGCTTAATGGGTAGTTCAGTAGGAGTAGGATTAAATACTGCAGGATTATTTTTTACATCTGTTTCTAATGGTTTAGGAATAAGCCGAGGAGCGATTAGTTTTACTTATACAATAGTATCTTTAGTTTCAGCATTAACAGCGATGGTCTTACCAAAAATATTAAATACAAAGACATTTAAGCCGATTGTTTTTATGGGCAGCTTAATGCTTGTTGGAGGTACTGCTTTGCAAGCAATATGTTATTCAACAATTACTTTGTACTTATTTAATTTAATCCGTGGTATTGGATTAGGATTACTACACTTTGTCATGGTTACATTTGTATTAAATAATTGGTTTAAAGCAAAATATAGTGTTATTGCAAGTGTCGTACTATCTTTTAGTGGTATTCCAGGTGCTCTTCTTTCAGGGACAATTACAAGTGTTATTGTTTCTTCAGGATGGAGAATAGGTTATCTATTTGTGGCAGGAATTATGCTTGTATTTAATTTACCTGCTCTATTATTACCAATTACTTTGTATCCAAAAGATTGTGGAATGAAAGCTTATGGGGAAGACAATGTTCAACAAAGTGCTAAAAACTATGATGAACAAGAAGTGTTTCATTACACATTACCTTCTTATTTATTTTTATTAGTATTTGCAATATTAGCTGCTAGCTTACCATCAGTTACTTCTCATATACCAAGTTATGCTGAATCAATTCACTTTAGTGCTAGTGTTGGTGCGTTAACTCTTTCATTCTGTATGGCAATGAATATTTTCTCTAAAATATTATTTGGTATTTTAAGCGATAAGATCGGCACAAAATATACCGTATTTGTTATGTGTGGTATGAATTTTATTTCTGCTGTATTATTGTTAAATGCTTCATCTACAGGAATTTTATTAACTGGTTCATTTTTATATGGAACAATCTATGGAGCTACAACTACAGGAAATGTATTGATTACAAAAGAACTATATAAAAATGGATATGATAAAGCATTCCCTTTGATTAATTTCTTAGGTGCTGTTTTTGGAGCTATCGCTACAGTATTATTTGGTGTTTTATATGATCAAACAGGTTCATATCATATGATGTTTATCTTAGTTTTAATCTTCCAAGTAATTAATATTTTATCTGTTAATTTTGCCTATATTGCTAGAAAGAAGGAACGTGCTAATGCACATAGGACTAAAGGAATTTAAACAAATATTTTTGAAGACAATACCAATTATGGTTGGTTATATCGTATTAAGTATTGGCTTTGGTATATATGCTAAAAATGCAGGAATCAGTTTAATTTATGTCATCTTAATGAGTGTTTTTGTTTATGCTGGTAGTATGCAATATGTACTAGTGAATCTAATTTCATCTGGTGTTAGTTTACTTACAACAGCATTAACAACATTTATGGTGAATGCTAGACATTTCTTTTATGGAATATCGATGATTGATAAATATGATGGTAAAGATATTCGTAATCCTTATCTCATGTTTTCTTTGACTGATGAAACATATTCTTTAGTATGCTCTAGTCATATAGAAGGAATAGAAGATAAGACATATTATTTCTATGTCTCTCTTTTTAATCAAATTTATTGGATTGTTGGAAGTATTTTAGGGTCAATACTTGGTAGTGTATTAACGATATCTACAGATGGTATTGAGTTTTCAATGACAGCTTTATTTATTACTGTTTTCATGGAACAATGGTTGTCTCAAAAAAATCATATACCAGCAATTACCGGTTTAGTTTCTTCTATATTATGTTTATTTGTATTTGGTAGGGATAATTTTTTAATTCCAACAATGATCTTAATTACAGTTAGTTTATTAGTACAAAGAAAACAAAATGAAAAGAGGATGAATCATGAATAATACAATGATTTTACTAATGATTTGTATCTCTTCTTTAGTGACATTTATGTTGAGATTTTTACCTTTTATGATTTTTAAAGGAAAAGAAACACCTAAAGTCGTTCAATATCTTGGAGAAGTATTACCTTATTCAATCATGGCAATGTTAGTTGTATATTGTCTAAAAGATATTGACTTGTTTCATAGCCCTTTTGGTGCTAAAGAAATTATTGCGTCATTCATTACTGCTGCATCATATTTATATAAAAGAAATACATTACTTAGTGTAGTAGGTGGAACTATCATATATATGGTATTAATTCAATTATTTTGATTGAAAAAAACCAATTGTATTGCTAGAATATCACCGTGTGCGTTGAAAGAGATAGAATTCAATAGAGCAACTACAGAGAACTTTTGGTTGGTGGAAAAAAGTGTTGAGTTATTGTTTTGACAAAGACTCTGGAGCAAACGGTGATCTCGTTATCGATCAAAAATGAGGCGATATATTTTATATCGTAAACCAGGGTGGTACCACGAACAAGCTCTCGTCCCTATGGATGGAGAGCTTTTATATTTGTAGGAGGGAAAAGATATGTCAGAAGATATTCGCGAACATTTAGAAGAACATGCACAAGAACTACATGAAAAAGTAGAAGAAGTGAATGCTAATGTAAAAAAGACTGTAGAAAAAGTAAAAGAAGTAAAATTAAACGATCAACAAATTGCTAGACGTCAAAAGATGGATGCTTTAAGAGAACAAGGAATTGATCCATTTGGACATGCATTTGAAAGAACACACCGTTCTAGTGATATTAGAAAAGAATTTGGTGAAAAGACAGCTGAAGAACTAGAAGCTTTAGATAGTGAAGTTAAGATTGCTGGAAGAATCATGTCTAAGAGAAGAATGGGTAAACTAGGCTTCATGCACCTAAAAGACAGAGATGGACGTATCCAAGTTGTTGTGAATAAACGTATCATTGGTGATGATGTTTATGAAATCTTCAAACAAAGTGATATTGGTGATATTGTAGGTATTACTGGTAAAGTGATTAAAACACAAAGTGGTGAATTATCTGTAGAAGCTCATAGTTATGAACATTTAACAAAAGCATTAAGACCATTACCAGAAAAATTCCATGGTTTAACAGATAAAGAAGAAAGATATAGAAGAAGATACTTAGATTTAATCATGAATGATGAATCAATGAAAGTAGCTTTCTTAAGACCACAAGTTGTTAATGCAATTCGTACATTCTTAGCTAGCAGAGATTTCGTTGAAGTTGAAACACCAGTTTTAACTACATTATTAACAGGTGCTAGTGCTAGACCATTCATTACTCACCACAATACACAAAATCTTGATATGTATCTAAGAATAGCTTTAGAGTTAAATCTAAAGAGATTATTAGTTGGTGGTATGGAAAATGTTTATGAAATTGGTAGAACATTCAGAAATGAAGGTATGGATCCTCAACATAATCCTGAATTTACCCTAATGGAAATCTATCAAGCATATTCTGATTTGAACGGTATGATGGAACTTACAGAAAGTATGTATAAATATATCGCTGATAATGTAAGTCATAAGCGTGATTTCAAATATTTAGGTCATCAAATTACATTAGATGGTGAATGGAAGAGAATTTCTATGGTTGATGCCATCAAAGAACAAACAGGTGTTGATTTTAAACAACAAATGACTTTAGAAGAAGCAACAAAGATTGCCCAAGAACATGGTATTGAAGTAGAACCTCACTTTACAGTTGGTCATATTATTAATGCATTCTTTGAAAAATATGTAGAAGAAACATTAATTAATCCTACTTTCTTATATGGTCATCCAATTGAAATTTCACCATTAACTAAAGCTGATCCTAATGATCCTAGATTTGTACAAAGATTTGAATTATTCATTTCAGGTCATGAATGTGCAAATGCTTATACAGAATTAAATGATCCTATTGATCAATTAAATCGTTTCAAGGATCAATTAAAAGCTAAAGAACTTGGTGATGATGAAGCAAGTGATATTGATATGGATTTCGTAGAAGCACTTGAATATGGTATGCCTCCAGCAGGTGGTATTGGATATGGTGTAGATAGAATGGTTATGTTATTCTCCGAAGCAGAATCTATTCGTGACGTTATCTTATTCCCTACAATGAAGGAAAGAAACAATTAAACATGATAAATAAATGGTTTTATGAGCAATGTCATTAAGTTAAGTGATTAAAACTTAACGATGTTGAAAGCAAAACATTGAAACCAGGTGGTAATGCTATAACAGTAGCTTCAATACCTAGTTTTCTTATGTTCGTTCTAGTAAATAGATTGATTTTAAACATGACAAAAACATCTTGTTATATCAAGATTGATTTTTTGATCACTTGTTTTAATTCTTTAACGAGATTATACTATTCTCGTTATGCCGCATAGTAAGAAGATGTCTTAGCAGATTGGCCCTTCACATTGCGACTGTACTTTCTTCCTGGTCTTATTGGGATCAGGAATTTTTTATATTATAAGAATTTCAATGCGTCGGGTTCCTATAACAAAAGCTTGTTAAAAAATCTTGATTTCTAACAAGCTTAAATTGGGTATTATAAAAACAATAAATATAATCT
>CAVAZS010000143.1:0-5195 GCA_963593385.1 Lachnospiraceae bacterium
GGCTCAAGATTAATCTTTCTTTTTAGTTTCTTACAATCAAAGTCATAGCCTTCACCAGTATCATATTCATAGTAAAAAGTATCTTCTAAATCTGAAAGATGATACTTACTTAATGGGACATCCTCTTCAAAATCACCATCTACCCAATTATCAGGTACATAGAATTTATGCTGTTTTGAACATTTGAATAAGAAATAATGCTCAAACCATGCATTTATACTTTTACCGATGATTACGCCTAATTCATATAAAGTAGGATTACCTTGTATCGCAATAACACGATTAAAATGCTGTGGATCTTTTTTGAAACTAACTTTTATTTGTGTATATTCCATATCATTATCCTTTCTTGCTAAATGTAGTAATCTTGTTATATATATTATAGATGAAAGAGCAATATAAAAACTACCCGATTACTCGAGTAGTCTTATGATTATTCATGTTCTACTAGATTTTGACCATTAGTAGAAATGACTTCTTTATACCAATCAAATGATTTCTTTTTATAGCGTTTAAATGTGCCTGTACCATCGTTATTACGGTCTACATAGATAAAGCCATAACGTTTCTTCATTTCTGCAGTAGATGCACTAACTAGGTCAATGCATCCCCAAGATGTATATCCCATAACATCTACACCATCTAATGTAATAGCTTTCGCTACTTCAATTAAATGATTATTCATGTAATTGATACGGTAATCATCATTGACTGTATAACTACCTTGTCCATCATCTACCAATTCATCCTTAGCACCTAAGCCATTTTCTACGATAAATACTGGTTTTTGGTATTTGTTATAGAATTGATTTAGCAGAATTCTTAAACCGATAGGATCGATTTCCCAACCCCAATCACTTTCTTTTAGATAAGGATTTTTAACACCACTTGTTAAGTTGCCTACAGTAGTACCGTAGTTTTCTGGATCATGAGCATAACATTTACTCATATAGTAAGAGAAGGATAAGAAGTCACAAGTATTCTTTAAGATTTCTGTATCTTCAGGCTCCATATGAATCTCAATGTTATTACGTTTCATATCAGCTAAAGCATAAGTTGGATAATAGCCACGCATATGAATATCAGTGAAGAAATCACCATTACGATCATTTTCCATCTTATATACAGCATCTAATGGATTACATGTTCTAGGATAACTCACTAGACCAAGTACCATACAACCAATCTTATTGTTACGATCAACTTCATGACCAATCTTAACAGCTAATGCACTTGCGACTAATTCGTGATGTGCTGCTTGATATAAGTCTTGTTTAGTTAATTCTGTTTTAGGTGTAAGAATACCTGCACCCATAAGTGGGAAATGCCAAATACTATTAATCTCATTAAATGTTAGCCAATAATGTACTTTTCCTTTATAACGATTAAATACAGTAGTGACATAATTCTCATAGAACTTGATTAACTTTCTATCTCTCCAACCATCATATTCTTTAGCTAAATGATATGGAGTTTCATAATGACTTAATGTTATTAATGGTTCAATGTTATATTTCAAACATTCATCAATGACTGCATCATAGAACTTTAAACCAAGTTCATTAGGTTGTTCATCATCACCATTAGGGTAGATTCTAGACCAAGCAATAGAGAATCGATATACTTTAAATCCCATCTCAGCAAATAAAGCAATATCTTCTTTATAGTGGTGATAGAAATCAATACCTTTAAGTTTTAAGTTTCTTTCTAGTACTGTATCACTAGGACCTTTCATAATGCCATCAGGCATAAAATCTTGAATGGATAATCCTTTACCATCTTCGTTGTATGCTCCTTCACATTGATTTGCGGCAGTAGCACCACCCCAAAGAAAGTTATCAGGGAAGCTATAGTTCATAGAACCTCCTATCTAAAAATCTTTAATAAACAATCTAAAGCTTTTACTTCTTTACTATCTGTTTCAATAACATCTACATAGTTATTGCTGTTAGTAATAATAACAGGTGTAATTACATCATAACCAGCTTTTTTGATTTCATCGATATCAAATGTAACAAGTGTGTCACCTTTTTTGACAGTGTCACCATTTTTTACTAGACCTGTATAATGTTTACCATTTAATTCAACAGTATCTAAACCTACATGAATTAATACTTCAACACCATCTTTATTTGTTAAACCTACAGCATGATTTGTAGGGAAGATAGCACTAACTGTTGCGTCAAATGGAGCAACTACTTTACCTTCAGTTGGTTCAATAGCTACACCTTTACC
Organism: Lachnospiraceae bacterium; assembly: GCA_963593385.1. Taxonomy (GTDB): domain Bacteria; phylum Bacillota_I; class Bacilli_A; order Erysipelotrichales; family Erysipelotrichaceae; genus Bulleidia. The sequence goes on from CAVAZS010000143.1 coordinate 2,236, forward strand.
CATGATTTCTTTTGAGAAAACATCATCTTTTACTTCACTTAAGCTAACAACTTTACCAGTAACAGGAGAAGCTACTTCAATATAATCGTTTAATTGTTTTGTTTCTTTTTTTGCGTTTGGATCAGCAATAGCTTCTGGTTTTTCAGTATTTGCATCAATACCACCGAAGAAGAATGTTAATACAAATGAAATCACAATAGAAGCTACCATAGCAATAGCTGCGTTTCTAACATTGCTTAAATCATCGCAAATATATACAGGAAGAGCTGTTAAACCTGCAGTAGCACTAGCATAAGTTCTCATATTTGTTAAACCAGCAAATAGACCAACGATAGCACCACTTGCCATTACACAGAATAGTGGCTTTTTAAGAGGCATTGTTACACCATATAGAGCTGGTTCAGTAATACCAAATAAAGCAGTTGTACCAGAACTAATAGCAGTAGACTTCATTTCTTTATCTTTAGTCTTAATTGCTACAGCAAAGCAAGCACCAGCTTGAGATAAGTTAGATACTAACATACCAGGTCCAAGTAATGTTCCATATCCTAAAGTAGCATATTGAGCAAGTTGAACAGGTAAGAAACTATAGTGCATACCAGTCATAACAAATAATGGACATAGACCACCCATTAATACAGGAATTACCCATCTAGCTTCATTGTTTAAGAAATCAAATACAACATATAGTACATCACCAACAATACTACCTAGAGGTCCTACAACGGAGAAAGCTAGAGGAGCTGTGATAAGTAAAGTTAGTAGTGGTACTAAGAATACTTTTACACTCTTTGGAGAAATCTTATTGGCTAATTTTTCAACATAGCTTGCTAACCAAACAATTAAAATTGCAGGAACTACGGAACTACCATAAGAAACTAGTTTTACTGGTAAGCCAAAGAAATGTACTGCTTCACCAGCTGATACAAGTCCTGTATAAGTAGGGTGAATTAACATTGCACCTAGAACTGCCGCAACGAATTGATTACATTTGAAACGACGAGCACTACTTACAGCTAAGAATACTGGTAGGAAGTAGAATGCACTATCTGCAACCATTGCTAGTAATGTATAAGTTTGACTAGTCGAGTCTAGTAATTTAAATGTAGTTGCTAAAGCTAATACAGCTTTGATCATACCTGCACCACAGATAGCAGGAACGATTGGTTGGAAAATAGCAGTAATTGCGCCTAATACAGAGTTTACAATACCTGTTTTTTCTTCACTAGCTTTTACATCTTCACTGAAATCTCCTAATTTTTTGATTTCAGCACATACTTCAGGAACACTTGTTCCAATAACAACTTGGAATTGTCCATTTTTATTTACAACACCTTGAACACCTTTAACGTTCTTAAGAGCATTTTCATCTGCTTTTTTTACATCTTTTAATGTGAATCTTAAACGTGTCATACAATTTGTTACAGCATCAATGTTTTCTACACCACCAACACCAGCAACAATCTCTTTTGCCATTACTTCAAATTTACTCATGTTAAATTTCCTTTCATTTATAGAGTTAATTTGTAGCTAATGTCTAGTTAGATTCGTTTTATCTTGAACAGACACGATTAATATGTAACATAAAGTACATCATTTCATCGTTGTCTAATTCTTTATGATAGTTAATGAGAATGTATTTTTTGACTTTTAAACTACATTCATAACTTTGGGGATATTTATTTTTTATTTGTTCAAATAAACCATCATCTTGATTGTTATTTGAAATTTCATTAGAGAAAAGACGTCTAGCAAAGTAACGAATATGTGTTACAAAGCGAATATAGTTCAAACTATTTTCATCTAATTTTAAATGATAGTGATATTCTACAATTTGTAAGATATCATCTACAATTTTAGTGATGGCAATTGTTTGACTCATTGCTTCACCAGATTGACTTGCATTAACAAAATGCATTGCAATGTAACCGGCCTCATCCTCACTCATCATAATTCCCGTATCATAATGAATCATATCTAGAGCTTTTAAAGCTACCTTAAACTCATTAGGATAAAACTTTTTGATATCAAATAATAGAGCATTTTTAAGAGGCTCATTGTTTTGATAACGTTCAATTGCGTAACTGATATGATCACTTAATGCTAGATAAATGTTGTTATCGAAAGTAATGTTTAATTCTTTAGAAGCATAATCAATGATATTAGATGATAGTTCAATATATTTGACCGGTACCTGGTTAAATAATGCAGTAAACTTATCATTTAATTCTCTTGTATCAAAGACAAACTTCTTTTCAATTTTACTTTCATCAACTGGATCACCTTTTTTAAGACCGAAGGCAATACCTTTACCCATAAGTATCATTTCATGATGCTTATCATCTTCTACTAAAGTAATATTATTGTTGAATGTCTTTAATACTTTCATAACTGTCCCCTCTAGTCATTATTCTAAACAAAAAACACCTAAGATAGCACAAAAAAGACTATAAATCTTTAATATATGACTATCCAAGGTGTTGCCTGCTTATCAGTTACAATCCTAATGACAACAAATAAAATAACATCATATTGAAAGCGTTGTCAATGTAAAATTGAAATAAACATAAAATGAAAGGCTTAGTTCGATTTATCATTGTTAGAATCATCTGAATTAGAAGAGATAATTTCTTCAACTTGTTCAATTGTTAGATTTAATATATCTGCTATATCGGAAATGGCAATTTTTTTAGCGTACATTCCAAAAACAGCAGTTTTATTTGCTTTTTTCACTCCTCGTTCTTCCCCTTGATTAAGCCATTCTTTTTGACTCTTTTGTAGCTCTTGTTGGAAAGTCATATATCTTCTCCTCTCAATAGAATCCTTCTTTTGCTCTATTACTGTATTTTCTATTTCTTTTGTAAAATCATTAGTTGCTATACCAGTATTGATAAACTGGATATATGCTCTTAAATCTTTATCTTCTACAGTATCTAGATCAACTGTTGTGTTCAAATATA
>CAVAZS010000144.1:0-5143 GCA_963593385.1 Lachnospiraceae bacterium
AGTATATATAGTGGATTATTTTCTTCATTTAAATATATGCTAAATATGATTATTTCTATCTTATTTATTTCATAGAGGTAAGAATATGACAACGAGAATTCAAATATTATTGATTGTAGGAACATTAATATTTTTTATTAGTTTACTATCTGTTATTCGTAAAGATAAATTATCTAGCGATATGGCATGTTTATGGATTATATTTTCATTACTTCTTGTCATCATGGCTATATCACCAAACTTAGCAAATAAATTAAGTAATGCATTAGGTATATATTCTGCAATTAATGCATTATATATTACATTTATTTTCTTATTACTGTGTTTTGTGTTTTATTTGTTTATGAAAATATCAGAATTAGAAAAGAAAATTAATAATCTAATTCAAAGATATGCACTAGATGAAGAAAAAAAGAAGAAAGAAGAGGAATAGAGTATGGTTAAGTTTTTATTAGCATCACATGGAAAAATGGCAAGTGGAATGAAAATGTCACTAGATATTTTGCTAGGACATAGTGAAAATGTAAGTGTATACGATGCTTATGTTGATGATACAAATATTACTGAAGAATTTGATAAATTCTTTGCAAGTGTTAGTGATGACGATCAAGTCATTATGTTAGCAGATATGTTTGGGGGAAGTGTTAGTAATATGATGTATACACGTTTAACTAGACCAAATACATTCTTAGTTTCAGGTGTAAATCTAGCATTAGTATTAGAATTAGTCGCAATGAGTGCTTGTGGTGATTTTACAAAAGAATCTCTTGAAACAACAATCGCAAATAGTAGAGATGCTTTAAAACTAGTTGAACTAGATACTAGTGAAGAAAATACGGAAGAAGATTTTTTCTAAACTATGAATAATTCGAGACGAACAGAATATCTTTTATATATTCTTTCGAATAATAAAACTTATGTTCGCTCAAGTGATCTTGCTAAAGAAACAGGAGTCTCTATTCGAACAATTAAAAATGAAATGGCTAAAGTTAGTGAATTAGCTATTTCTTTTGGTGCGCATGTAGAGTCTGTTAAAAGTAAAGGATATTTACTTGTCATTGATAATCAAAATGTCTTTATTCCTAAAATGAATCAATTAGAACTGGAATATCGTACAGGAACAAAGAAGCTTGGCTTTAAAGATTCAGAAACATTAGATTTATGTCGTATGATTCTTTCGGGCCATCTTTTTTCTTCAATGGAACAAATGGCAGAAGAATTGTATTTAAGTAAGAATTCACTTTGGCATAAATTACAACAGTTAAAACCTTTACTAGATACATTTTTAGTGCATATAGAGAAGAATAGACAAACAGGATATTTTGAAATAACAGGTAGTGAATATAATATACGTACATTTATGTTATATTTATCAGAAAATATTTCTGCAGATCATTTCTATTACCAAAAATGGTTTGAAAATCAAAAAATCCATCGTACTTTACGAGATCTTACATTAAATATCATGATAGATGATGATTTTCATATTACAGATGCGACAACTAGATTACTAGAAAAATATATTATTGTTAGTCATAATCGATTTAAATCTGGTCATACATTAAGTTTTGATAAAAAAGATATACATGATATTCATTCGACAGAAGCTTATAAGATTGCCTATAAAATGTGTATTGCTTGTAAAGAAAAACTAAATTATGAATTAGATGATGAAGAAATTAATGGCTTAGGTTTATTTTTAATCATTAATAGAGAAGACAATCTAATGGATGATTATATAACTCGTGTATCTTTTTTAGATGAAGATACACATAAAATATATTCTTATTTGATTAAAAAGGGATTCTATTTTGATACATTTAATGAAAATTCAATTAAGACATTACTATCGCCAGTATTAATGAGTCAACATTTTCATGTTGCTCAAACTTCATTGGATCCTAATTCAGTAATAGGGCCATTAACAATAGTTTCTTCTCCTTTTGCGGTGTATCAAGCAAGAAAACTAATAGAAATGATAAGTGATAAATTTGGTTATACATTCTTACCACAAAATGTATATTATGTAGCAAATCATATATTATTAAATATTATTTCAAATTCATATTCATATAGACCAATTAAAGTTGCAGTCTGTTCAATATCTGGTATATCTGCAGCGAATGTATTGAGTTCAATTATTAAAAGAAGGTACCCCGAGTTAACTATCATTGAAACAGTTGAGTTATATGAATTAAGAAATCGAGATAAAAAAGACTTTGATGTTGTTATTTCAGATTTTTCAGGATTTATCTATCGCTTTGCTTGGGAACATATTAATGTCAATACAATTCCAACAAAAAAACAATTAGATATGATTTATAATTCACTTATATTAAACGCTATTGATTTAGAACAAATTGTAAAAGAAATAGGGTGGGAGAAAATTTCGACTTTTTCTAATTTTAATTTTAGCAATGAAAATGAATTTGCTAATTTAATTGCTTATAAGCTAGGAACGAGTGAAAAAAGTATTGATCATATTAAAAAAGATATGCTTGATTCTATTCCATATAGTATTGAAAATGAAATTGCAATATTTTATATCAAACAAGAAGAAGCGAAAGAAAATGTATTTGAAATATATCACTTAAAAAATACAAAGAAAATAAGAGATAAGAAAGTTGAATATATTATTGTCATGACAATACCGAATGATTTGAAATATAGTAGGTTCATTAATGATTTATCGTTTGCTTTAATCAATAATCAAGATATCGTAAAAAAAGATTTTGATGAAAAAACAATACAAGCCTTATGCAATACAACAAAGGAAGCACTTAAATCATTACCAATTAGTTTATTTGATAATTGCACTAAGTAAAAGTGCAAAATATATAAATGCATCTTAATAGCAAAAATATTAGATGCATTTTTTGCTATATTGTGTGATATATTGTGAATACATAAGTAAGCGTTTTCAATATAAGGAGGAAAACAAATGATTAAGTTATTACGTCTAGATGAACGTATGATTCATGGTCAAGTAGCAATTAAATGGTCACGTCACTTAACAGTTGATCGTATTGTTGTAGCTAATGATGGAGCTGCAGCAAATCCAATTATTCAAAAGAGTTTAATGATGGCTGCTCCTACAACTTGTAAGGTAGCAATTAAATCAGTAGAAGATTCAATTAAATTATTGAATGACCCTCGTGCTGCTGGATTAAAAATTCTATTAATCGCTTCTTCACCAGAAGATGTATTAAAGCTTGTTCAAAATGTACCAGATATTCCAAAAATCAATATTGGTAACTATGGACGTGTAGCAAGTAAAGTGAATGGTGAAGATCGTAAGGCATATGCAGCAAACTTATATGCATATCCTGATGAAGTAGAAACATTAAAGAAAATCTTAGATTGTGGAATTGAAACAATTTATCAAACTACACCTGATGAACAACCTGTTCCACTAAAGAAAGTTTTAGGCTTATAAGTCAATAGACTTGGCGATAATTAACAAAAGGAGGAAAAATTTACATGGTAGCTGCTGCTGCAAAAGTGGTCTTAGTTTTCTGGCTATTAAATAACATTGACTATTTATTAGCTTGGCAAGCATTCACAAGACCTATTATCGTTGCCCCTATTACTGGTTTGATTTTGGGAGATTTCAAAACAGGTATTGTAATGGGTGCATCTCTTGAATCAATTTTTATGGGTATTTCTGCAATTGGTGGTGTTGTGCCAGCCGATGCAACAATGTCAACTTCAATCGCTGTTGCATTTACAATTCTAACTGGTGCATCTGCTGAAGAAGGTTTAGCAATTGCTATGCCACTAGGCACAATCGCTTCTTCATTAAACACAATTACTACACCAATCTTTGCTGCTCTTGCTCCATTCTGGGAGAAATTAGCAGTAAATAGTTCAGATAAGAAGTTCTTAACAATTAACTTAGTATTCCACGTATTCTTAACATACTTAGTTAAATGTGTAGTTATCTTCTTAGCTGTAGCATATGGTGTTGAAGGATTATCAAGCTTATTAGAAAAGCTTCCTACATGGGTATCTACTGGTTTAGCTGCTTCAAGTTCAATGTTACTAGGTATTGGTTTTGCAATTACAACATCAATGATTTGGGCAAAGGAAACAGGTATCTATTTCTTCGTAGGATATGTTCTAGCAAGTTATGCTGGACTTGGTACTTTACCAATCGCTATCTTAGGTTTAGCTCTAGCATTCACAATCTTTATGAATGATAAGCAAACAATCGAATTAAAGAAAGAACTATCTAGTGCATCAGCAACTGGTGGACTAGCAAATAATGAGGAGGACTTCTTCTAATGGCAAAACAACAATTTACAGCTGAAGAAAAAAGAATTCTTCATAAAATGTTTATTCGTTCACACCTTGTATTCTTAAACTTCAACATGGTTAAGATGGAAGCTAATGGTTTCACTGCAACAATGAATCCAGCAATTGAATCCATCTATAAAGATGATCCAGAAGGAGCTAAAGAAGCTCGTGAACGTCATCAAAACTTCTTTAATACACATGCTGTACCATTCGCATTCATCGCTGGCTTATGCTATGCAATGGAAAAAGAACACAAAGAAAATGGTTCTGTAGATGGTAAGACAATCGAAAGTATTAAAGCAGCATTAATGGGTCCTACAGCAGGTATGTTTGATAGTTTATTCTTTAACTGCTTACGTATTATCGCTTCAGGTATCGCTATTGGATTTGCTTCTCAAGGAAGTTTCTTAGGTGCAATTCTATTTATCTTACTATATGGTGTACCACAAGATATCGTACGTTACTTCTTTATCTATACAGGTTATACATATGGTACAAGTTTTATTGATTCAGTATTTAACTCAGGCTTAATGACAGCGTTAACAAAGGCTGCATCCGTTATGGGTTTAACAATGATTGGTGCTATGACAGCGACAATGATGTCTGTTCCACTAAATCTAGTTATCAATATCAATGGTGCTGAAACAAATGTAGGTGATGTATTAAATTCAATCTTCCCTAACTTATTAGGATGCATTCTATTATTTGTACTTGTTGCTTTAATTAAAAAAGGAAAACGTCCTACACAGCTTGTTGCTGGTATCTTAGTTGTTGCACTAGTTGGTGCATTAGTTGGAATTTTCTAAAAAATAGTATTTTGCGACGAGGCTAGCTTCGTCGCTTTTAT
>CAVAZS010000145.1:0-5089 GCA_963593385.1 Lachnospiraceae bacterium
ATTTTAGAAAAGTAGATGAAGTAAAACGATCAATCATCGAATTATATGAAGATGACTTTAAGAAAATTGATTCTACAGGTAGACTAGCGCTTATATTTGAAGCCATACCATCTCAACTCAATAAAAACTCTAAAGGATTCCAAATCAAAAAAATAATTAATTCTTATGATACAACTGAAGATACTCTACTAGGATTAATTTCAGAATTAAAAGATTCAAAAGTTGTTAATCTAGCATATCATTCTAATGATCCAAATATTGGTTTATCTTCTTGCAAAGATTTAAACCGCTATAAAATTTATATGGCTGATACTGGTTTATTCGTAACATTACAATTTAAAGATAAAGATTTTACAGACAATATTATCTACGAAAAATTACTTACCGACACACTATCAACTAATTTAGGATACCTTTATGAAAATGCTGTCGTACAAATATTAGCCTCTTCTGGCAACGAGTTATTTTATTATACTTTTTATAATGAAGTGCAGAAGCGAAATTTTGAAATTGATTTTTTGATCACCAAAAAGAATAAGATATGCCCAATTGAAGTTAAATCTTCAAATTATAAATCTCATGCTTCGCTTGATGAATTCACAAAGAAATATTCTAGTAGGATTTTAAATCGATATATCATTCATACAAAAGACTTATCTAAGGAACAAGATATTCTTTGTCTTCCTATTTACTTAACACAATTTATATCTGAAGAAAGGAATTAGCTCTTAACAACTAATTCCTTTTTCTCTATTGACTAACCCGAACAATCAATCCTATTTCTTCATTAAATTCCTCATAAAATGATTCGGGTATATTTTGATTATCTGTTTTTATCTCAAAGCAATTATCATTTACGATAAACGAAGGTGATTTTTTTACCGTAATATTATATTTTTCACATAAATTCATTAAGTATATTTGTATTAAATTTTGATTAACCGATTTCTTAATTCCTACTCTATAAGAAGTATTATTAGCACATTCTTGTATCAAATCATCACAACGATGTCCTAGTTCTGGAGAATAAAAAGTTAAGCATATATATTTACCATATTGATCAGTTACTAATCCCTTTTTATAAGGCTTAATTTTACTATTAGAAAATAGAGTATCAATCATTGAATATGCTTTATTTATTTCAATAGGTTTTTTCTCGTTATTAGGATAAAAGAAATTATCCCCTACCTTTTTGATTTCATTAACTTTATTTTCATTAGTAATACCACTTGCATTCACTAATAGTTTCCAACCAGTTGTTTGTTCAAATTCAGTTATTTGTCCTTGGAAATCATCAACATTTGCATTCAAAGTAATATTGTAAGTATGTAACTCATCATAATGCGATATTTTACCTAAACTCGTATTAAATAGTTTTAGTAATAACAAGTTTGCGGCTTGATGGTTAATTGCGGGAGACAAGCTAACTTTCCATCCTGTTTTTTCTAATACAACTTCTTTTATATGTGCTAATACTTCTTTATCAAAAGCATCAGGATAATTTGTAATCAAGTTTACTGTTTTTGTCTCTTGATGAAATCCTATTTTTCTAAGTGTTATTCCATGTAATTCTTTATTTACTACAAGTTGTACATCTTGCATTGTAGGTTCTTTTGCTTTGGTATTTTCTTGTATTTCTTCTTCTGTATTTATTCTAAATAAAAACATTCTTCGAGAATCGCGTGAAATATATGCTGATTGTTCTAATAATTGTTCTAGATTCCTTAATGCTAACTTTTCTTCTTCTCTTAATCTTTCTGCATGTATCGTTTTACCAGTCGCAATCATATAGATTTCTTGTACTGTAAAAGATTTTAAATTGTAATTTTCTTTCCAAAATGAATAAATCATTTTTATATCTGATTCATCTCGAATATTTTCTAAATGCAAAGTATTCGTAAAGGAAAAAGTTATCTGTTTTCTTTTTGTATGAATGTCAAAGTTTAATACATTACCACATGATGGTTCATAAATTTGTCTTTTAAAATCAGTTGATAACTCTGATCCCAAAGCATCCATTGCATCATCATCACCATGTACAAGTATTATTCTTCTACATGCTAATTTTTCAATAATTGCTGTAATTTCACTAGAATCACTATGTGCAGATAAACCAACTTGTACAACTTTACATTTTACAGGATAAAGTGATCCATCTAAGTTAACACTTTGTTCACTATCTCCATTAATCATGCTTTGTAGTACTCTACCTGGTGCTTCCTCATCTTGATAACCTGTAATGATAATACATGCATTTTCATCTTGAACTAATGTTTTAGCATATTCAACTGATGGGCCACCCGTTAGCATTCCTGATGAAGAAACAAATATTGCCGAGCCTTCTTTTTTTAATAATTCTTCTCTAGAAGTTCCTGTATCTACTGCCACAACATTATCACTATAGAACGGATTATGTCCCTTCATAATAGATTTAGCTAAAGGTAAACGTAATTCATTAGGATGATTCATATACGCCTCATTAATATCTCTAACCATACCATCTACATATACTGGAATTAATGGCAACTTTTTAGATTTCATTGCACTTTGGAGAATTAAAAGTACTTCTTGTGCTCTACCCAAAGCAAATGCAGGAATCAAGATTTTCATTCCTTTTTCAGTGCATTCTTTTACTGTATCTATTAATCGTTGTTCTTCTGTTTCACGATTAGAATGCAAACGATTACCATACGTAGATTCAAATATAGCAATGTCTGGTCTTAATTTAGGTATACGTAATCCTTCTATTGTTCTTTGTCGGAAAGTAGATATATCACCCGAATACAAAACATCACCCTCTGGTGTTCTTAAATTTATACAAGCTGCTCCAGCAATATGACCAGCAGGATAAAAAGTAAATTCAAATCCATCAAATATAGAATAAGGTGTTTGAAAAGGAACAGGCACAATTCTTTCCATCATTGCTATAACGTCATTCTCATTATAATGTGGTATTTCTGTTTCTTTTCGATTCATAATTTTCAAGCTATCCTGCAATAATATTCTTGTTAGTTCACTACTCATTGGTGTCATATAAATATGAGCTAAAGGATAAGCTTTAGAAATAATAGGAAGAGTACCAATATGATCCATATGAGCATGAGAAATGATTATTGCATCTACTCCACCTGCTTCTTGAATACTTTGATAATCAGGAATTGGATCTTTAGTAGAAGATTGGCGAATTCCAGCGTCAAATAAAATCCCTTTATCTTGGCTTCTTAAATAAATACAGCTTCCACCTACTTCTCTAGCACCACCCGCAAATATTAACTTCATCTTATCCTCCAATCCTAGTAATTCATATTTTTACTATTGCAATATATTCTATCTTTTTTAATAAACTCCATGTAATTTTATAATCAATAAAATCAAATAGCAATTTAACAGGTAAAAAGGACTATTATGATTACGAATCAGTCATTTCGTTACAGCCTCATAAAATTGATTAATCTTTATTCAAACTTGAAATCAGTTTTATACCGTAGCTATTTTGTCTACTGTATATTTATTCTAAACCTCTAGTGGTAGCAAATTGGTAGCATGAATCGGCATTAATTATTATGGATTATTTCTTATTACATATTCATTTTTTCTTGTTAATGTGTTACAAAGTCATAATAATTTTAAATTTATAACACTTACGACAATGTAACTTCCACCTTTTTTAACAGCCAATCTTCGATATTTAAATGTGTTATTCCATCCTTGGACATATCGTATTCATCTAAACTTATTACATATTTAGGAGATGGATCCCTTACTGAATTATATGCGCCAAACTCTCTTTCAATCACATCATCACTCGATAGCAAATATGCCACTTGAATAAAACACTTCTTTCCATCTTTCATGGCAACAAAATCAATTTCGTCTTTATAAGTCTTCCCTATCTTTACATCGTATCCACGATACAATAACTCGTTATATACCAAGTTTTCTAATGCATGTGCAATAAAGATTTTATTCGTATCACTGCACGCTAGCAAAAAACCATTGTCAACAACAAATTGTTTTTCAACATGTTTTAAAGTTCTTTTAGTGGCAATGTCATATCGTTTAACTCTAGATATCAAACACGCTTTTTCTAATTTTTCTAAATATCTATATATATTTTCATTATAAATTTTATCGGAGTTATTTTGGTTATAGTAATCAACTATACTAGTAACAGAAAACTCTTTTGTAACATTATTAATAATATACTTGGAAATTGTAAGAAATGTTTCCTTATTAATTTTAGCTTTTGTATTGCAAATATCTTTATCAATGATTCCATAATATATAGATTTCAAATATTCTTTAATATCTTCTTCCGATTCGTAATCCATACGCTGGGGCATCCCACCAAATCTAATATAATTTTGTAACGGTTTTTCAGGAAGCATCAATCCGTTTTCCTTATAGTAATTTAAAAACTCATTATAGGTGAAAGGCATGATTTTAAATTCCTTGCATCGTCCTACAAGCAAGCTTGCAAGTCTGCCAGATAATAATTTTGAATTACTTCCTGTAACAAATATAGATACATTTTGTGTTGCTTTTAATGAAGCTAATGTTTTTTCGAATTGATTAACATGTTGAATTTCATCTAAAAAAATATAGTATTTATCATCATCAGTTATTTGTTTTAGAATATAATCGTTTAATTTCACATAACTTTTGATTTTAGAAAACTTAACATCTTCAAAGTTAATAGAAATAATATGATCTTTGCTTATTCCATGCTCTGATACTAATTCATCTTTAATTTGACTTAGCAAAACACTCTTACCACATCTTCTAATACCAGTTAAAACTTTAATTAAATTAGATTCATAAAATCTTCTTATATTTTCAAGATATTGAGTTCTTTTAATTAACATAACGGTCACCTAATACAACAAGATTATCACAATAAGTGTTACAAAATCAAAATAATTTTAACTTTGTAACACTTTTAGAGCAAAAAATCAGAAGATTGGCATCAAAATGGTAGCAATTATCACATAATTTCACGAAATAAATATATGAGAGATGATTTAAAAAGATAATAAATAGAGTAGAGTGAAATAAATCAATTAGATTTACTTCGACCCTCTCATTGCAC
>CAVAZS010000146.1:0-5072 GCA_963593385.1 Lachnospiraceae bacterium
AAAAGGAACTCACATACGTAAGTTCCTCATAGGCTTAACCACCAATTTTAACTTTATTCCAAAGATCAGATAACTTTTGTTTTAATACATCACTGTAGTGGAATACTTCATCTTTATCATAGTTAGTACGTGGTAAGTATGCATCATTTTCATAATAATCACCATCTTCACTAGATAATACTTCCATTACTTCTAAGTTAGGGCTAGTATAACCAACTGTTTCTGAATTGCTATAAGCTGTATCATAGTCAGTAATATAGTTAATAAATGCATTAGCTAAACCTGGACAAGAAGCGTTCTTAGGAATAACCATTGAGTCTGACCAATTGTTAGTTCCTTGATAAGGTTCAATCCAAGCCATATCTTCATTTTCACTTAAGATATATGCAGCATCACCTGAATAAACAACAGCGATATCTTTTTCACCATTTACCATTGCGTCAATAACTTCATCTGTTACATATGATGGATTAACATTAGTAGCCATTGTCTTTAACCAATTGTATGCATCTTCAATTTCAGCATCATCTTCTGTATTCATTGAGTAACCTAATGCTTTAAAGGCAACCATGAAAGCATCTCTTTGAGAATCATACATGAATATTTTTCCTGAATATTTAGAATCTTGTAAGATATCCCAACCTTTTTCTTCAATTTCTGCAGGATCTACATTATTTTTGTTATAAACTAGACCAACTGAGCCCCAGAAATAAGGAACAGAATATTCTAAAGTAGGATCATATGCTTGTTGCATTGCGACTACATCTGGATTTAATTGATCAAGATTTGTTAAGCTATCTTTATCTAATTTTTGTAGCATATCTTCTTGTAATAATCTTTCAATCATATAGTCACTAGGAACAAGAACATCATACGAACTACCACCTAATAATTTTGTATACATGATTTCATTAGATTCAAATAAGTCATAGTTAACTTTTGCATTATACATTTTTTCAAAATTAGAGATAACATCATCACCAATATATTCACCAGCGTTATATACATTGATTACGCTACATCCATATAATTCTTCAGCATCATATTCATTTGAAGCACTACTTCCACCACATCCAACAAGAGTAGTAGATAAAGCTAATAATGATACACTAGATATCTTCAACAATTTTTTCATTTCCTTTTCTCCTTCTATTTTTAATCATAGGTACAACATTGATTACAATTAATACTGCTGTAATCACGAATACAATTAATGAACTTAAAGCATTAATTGTAGGATTAATTCTCTTTACGTTTGAATAAACATAAATAGAAATATTATTTACACCAGGACCTGTTGTAAATAAAGAAATAACAAAGTCATCAAATGACATCGTAAAAGCTACCAAAGCCCCCGAAATAATACTAGGTTTTATTTGAGGCAAGATAACTTTATATAAAGCTTGTAAAGGTGTACATCCTAAATCTAAAGCTGCTTCCGCAATATTTGGATCAAGACTTCTTAATTTAGGCATAATACTTAATATTACATAAGGAATACAGAATGCAATATGTGCTAATACCATTGTTGTAAATCCTGTTTCTACCTTTAACGAAGTAAATAACAACATAAAGCCAATTGCTGTAACAATATCAGGATTTAACATTGGTAAGCTGTTAATTTGTGTAATTGTCTCACGTAATATTTTTCTACTTTTTGATAAACCGATAGCTGTGATTGTACCAACAATAGTAGAAACTACTGTTGCGATAACGGCACATAATACGGTATATCCAATCGCTTCCATGATGGTACGATTACTAAACATCTTTTCATACCATTGAACAGAAAATCCAGTAAATTTAGTTAAAGATTTAGAATCGTTAAAACTAAATAAAACAACATATAAAATTGGAATATAGAAGAAAGCTAAGATTAAAAATACATAAACTTTCTCTAATGGTTTCGTTTTCTTTTCAATCATTCTGATGCCTCCACACTAGAATGGTCTAGTTTTCTCATTACAGCCATAGAAATAAGAATAATAATTGCCATAATCAAACTAATAGCTGAACCAAAGTTCCAGTCACCTGTTTGAATAAAGTAATCTTCAATTAAGTTACCAATTAATACATATTGGCCTCCACCTAATAACTTAGGAATAAAGAAACTACTTACAGCAGGTAAGAATACTAATGTAATACCACTTACAACACCAGATAAAGATAATGGTAACGTTACTCTAGTAAATGTTTCTTTATCATTAGCACCTAAGTCATGTGCCGCAACGATTAAGCTTGGATCAATCTTAGAAATTGATGTATAGATTTGTAAAATCATAAATGGTAAGAAGTTATAAACCATACCAATATAGACTTTAAATTCACTATCAAAATCAAAATATCCTAATAAACCACGCCAAGCATAAGTACGAACTAATACATTGATCCACATTGGTAAAGTAATTAATAGAATCATTACACCTTGGCTATTTGGTTTCATTTTAGCGATGAAATAAGCACAAGGATAACCAACAAGAATACAAATGATTGTAGTAATAAATGCCATCTTTAAACTACGAAGTAATACTTGTGGGAATACATCATCACTAAAGAATCTTAGAAAGTTTCCAAAAGAGAATTGAAATGTTAATACATCATTCCCTTTTGTTGTAAAAGCATAAAGTAGAATCAATATCATCGGAGCAACAATCATGACACATGCCCAGATGATATATGGATAACTCATCTTGCTAAAACCCTTCATATGCTTTACCCCATCTTACGCATGATATGAATATCTTCTGGATTCCACTTTAATCCAATGCGCTCGCCTTCTGTAATATGGTCTGTTGTTTCTATCTTAAATTCACGACCTTGTGTAGAGAATGTTACAGGATAATCACCTTCTGTAATATTTTCATCATCGAAATCATATTTAACATCCCAAATTTCTACTTTTGAGTTATCTTCTGTATTCCATGCATAAGCATCAGCCCAAAGAATTAAATCTGTATCTAAGGCTACACTTTCATTAATTTCATCTACTGTCTTATAGAAATCAAATGCTTGGATTCCTTCTTCATTTTCTTTATCTTCAATAACAGCTGGTTTAATAACATTGATTTTAATCGTAATTTCTGTTCCTTTAGATGTAGAGAATAAGCAATCATAAGAGCCTACTTCTTTTTGTACAGAATATTCAATCTTAGAAATAGAAATATCTTCATCTTCATCATTCCATGCATGAGCATTTGCACGAGTAATAACTTCACTATCTGTTAAGTTATCTACGTCTTCTAAATCCATATAGAATGAGCTTGCGGAAATATTTTCATGTTCGCTCTCATTACGTACGTCTCTGTTTTTAGTAACGTGCATTGTTACAGTTTTACTTGTACCAGAACTTGTTTCTACAATTACTGCATAGTGTACACCCTTAAATAGTACCGACTTTACTTCACCATTTAATAAGCCTCTATTTCTAGCGACAATATCAATATCTTCTGGACGAATAACAATATCTACAGGTTCATTTTCTTTGAATCCTTGGTCAACGCATTCATAATCAGCATCATCAAAGCTAACAAGTTTGTCTTTCTTCATGACACCATCAATGATGTTAGAATCACCAATAAAGCGAGCACAATATTCATTAACTGGTTCGTTATATACTTCGAGTGGTGTACCAATTTGTTCGATTTCACCATCTTTCATGATGACAATCTTATCACTCATTGTTAAAGCTTCTTCTTGATCATGAGTAACGAAAATGAATGTAATACCTACTTCTTGTTGAATTTGTTTTAATTCTAATTGCATTTCTTTTCTTAGATTTTTATCTAAGGCACTTAAAGACTCATCTAGTAATAATACTTTAGGTTCATTTACTAATGCTCTAGCAATCGCAACACGTTGTTGTTGACCACCAGACATCTTAGTAACATCTCTTTTTTCAAAACCTTCAAGACCAACTAAAGAAATCATTCTTCTTACTTTTTGATCGATGATATCTTTAGGTTGTTTCTTTATCTTTAAACCAAATGCGATATTTTCATATACATTTAAATGTGGAAATAAAGCATAGTGTTGGAATACTGTGTTTACATCTCTTTTGTATGCAGGAACTTTCGCAATATCTTCCCCGTCCATAATGACATGACCTTCACTAGGTTCTAGAAATCCTGCAATAATTCTTAATAATGTTGTCTTACCACAACCAGATGGACCAAGTAGTGTAACAAATTCATTTTCATAAATATCTAATGAAATCCCTTTTAATACAACTTGCTTGTCAAACGTTTTAACAACATTTTTCACTTGAATCAACTTTTTCATTTTGTAATCCCCTTCAAATTAACTAAAAAATCGGTGGCGTACTAATCCATAAAATAGTCGCTTTTTTATCATTTCTATTTTCTAAATGATGCGCCCTTGTGCCACGCAAATAAAATGTTTCACCTTTTTTGACTGAGATACCTTTACTCGTTCCATCTATACATACATAGATTTTCCCATTTAAAACGTATCCAATCTCTTCACCATCATGTGGTTCAATCACTTTTGAAGAAGCATGTTCATTTAGCTCCAAAATAATCGGTTCCATTTCATTTTTTTGTGCATTCGGCACAATCCAGTGAATCGTTTGTGTTTCTTGAACATCAACAAATTCATCACTTGCAGTAAAGACAATCTTTTCTTCTTTATCTTCCGCAAAAAATGAACTCATCGTATAACCTAAAGCTTCTGTTATATCTTCTAATGTTTGAATTGAAGGAGAAGCTAAATTACGTTCTAATTGTGATAAGTACCCTTTTGTTAGCTCACATCTTGATGCTAGCTCTTCAAGTGTCAAATCATTCTTAATTCGTAATTGTCTAATTCGTTTTCCTATGTCCATGAAACCCTCTCTTATGTTTAGCAATTGTAAACAAATAATCATGTAATGCCAAACACAAAAATGATTATATCGAATTCTTTCTAAAATGCAATATAATTTCAAACATTTTGTTTACTAATTTCAAACTTTTCTTTAATTTAATCTATTCGTTACAAAAGAAAAAAGCTGTCCAACCACCAAGGTCGAACAGCTAGAATAACTTTATTTAGCTTGATCAATAAGATTTTGTAAA
>CAVAZS010000147.1:0-4943 GCA_963593385.1 Lachnospiraceae bacterium
AATTTATTCTTTTCTTATTCTATGCGTGCAGAAAATATTCCTATTGTTAAACAAATTTTATTTAATCGATATAAAAATGTGAAAGTAATTGAAACAATAGAAAATCATAAAGCAGTTGTAAAAATATATGTTTATCATTTGTTTAGTAAAGATGTTAAAACAATAACGATTAGTAATCGTAAAATTAAAAGAAAACAAAATGATTTTTCTTGGATAGATAGACTTGAAGAACTTGATGCGATTTTGGAAGATTGAAAATGATGAAAGAAAAATATGATACATTAGCAAAATTAATTATAGAAAATATCGGTGGTATAAGTAATATACATCAGTTGACGCATTGTATGACTAGATTACGTTTTGTTGTTAATGATGGTTCTCTTGTACAATTTGATTTACTTAAGTCATTAGATGGTGTTGTAGGCGTTATAAATTCTAATGGACAAGTTCAAGTAATCATTGGATTACATGTAACGCAAGTTTATGATGAAATAAAGAAAATCATTGAACCTAATAACAATCAAAGATTTAAAACTAAACATATTAAACAATCACCAATACAACAGTTTACATCGATTATGACAGATATATTTGTACCATTTTTTGGTGCAATTGCGGCATGTGGTATATTGTCTGGCATTTTATCTATATTAGTTTCTATTCATTTTTTAGATGCTGATGGTAGTACTTATCATATTTTATATTCTATAGCGAATGGATTTTTCTACTATATGCCAATCTTATTAGCATATAGTGCTTCTAAAAGATTTTCTTTATCAGTGATTGAAGGATTAGTCATAGGTGCGGGATTAATGCATCCAAATTTGCTATCTTCATCAACTGTAATTCACGATTCTTTATTTTCTATATGTGTGATGATGCCACCAAGTGGAGATTATAGTAATTCAGCTATACCGATTATTGTCGCAATAGCTTTTGCTTCATGGTTTGAAAAAAAATATGCGAAACACATTCCTGAAATGATTAAACAATTTACGGTTCCCTTAATTACTTGTGTTGTGACTTTTATTTTTACTTTATTTGTAATTGGACCAGTAACGAATAACTTAACTTATTCTTTATCTTTTATTCTTAATAAGTTAGAAAACCTGAATGTTTTCATATATAGCGGCTTTTTAGGCGCAATTTGGATATTTGTTTTAATGACAGGCTTACATTATGCGATTTTACCAATTATTATGAATAATTTTGCTGTACTCGGATATGATACGACTTTATCTAGTACTTTTGGGTTAAATTTTGTATGTATTGGCATATTACTTGCAATTAGACTTAAAACAAAAAATAAAGATATACTAAAGAAGTGTTTTCCATCAATTATTTCTGCTGCTTTTGGTGTAGTTGAACCTGGTTTATATGGCGTAATTACAAATTCTAAAAAAACTTTTTATATAACAAGTTTTGTGAATTGTATTATTGGGATAGGTATGGCATTAAGTGGTGTTTGTGCATATCGATTTGCAGGATTTGGTATATTTGGTTATGCTTCTTATACAGATACAACAGGTATTAGTAATAGTAATTTATTATGGGCATTTATTTGGTCTGTACTTGCAATTATTTTAGGCTTTATATTTACATATTTTGTTTACGATATAAAAGAATAAAGGAGGATAAATATATGAAGTTAACTTGGTTAGGACATGCATGTTTTAAATTAGAAAGTAATGATGGAGTAATTATCTTTGATCCTTTTAAAGATAATTCTGTTCCAGGTTTAAAAGAAATTCGTGAAAATGCGGATTTAGTTTTATGTTCTCATGACCATGATGATCATCATGGATTAGAATGTGTTATGCAAACAGGTAATAAGACATCTTTTGTAATACATACATTAGATTCATTTCATGATGATCAAGAAGGTGCTTTAAGAGGAAAGAATATCATTCATATTGTAGAAACAGAAGGAATGAAAATAGTTCATTTAGGAGATATTGGTTGTGACTTTGATACGAGTTCTATAAATAATTGTGATATTTTACTTATTCCAATTGGTGGCTATTATACAATTGATACAAATATGGCTCTTAAGTTAATTGATAAAATACAACCAAGAATAATCATTCCAATGCATTATAAAGGTGAATCTTTTGGGTATCCTGTTTTAAGTACTATTGATGAATTTTTAAAACAATCATTTAATGTTGTATCTTATGATTCTAATAGCATTTTAATTGATTCTTCTACTCCTCAACAAACTGCAGTATTAAATCTAGATAGCCGTATTATTTAAGTGTTCATTTTATGATAAATAGACATCGTATATTCTTAAGAGAAATCATTGCAAATTATTTTGGTGCAACAGAAGAAGAACTATGTAAGTTAGGTGATATAACATCAAAAACTTTTAAAAGTGATATTCAAATATTAGATAAAGCACTAAGTAAATATAAGTTATGTATATGTAACAAAGGAAATCGATATTTTATTCCTTTTGAACAAAAAAATGATTATTTAAATGCTTATGAAGAATTAATCAAAGAAGATGATGAACAAATATTAGCTCTAGAAAATACGGAAAGAAAGATACAAATCTTGATTCATCTTTGTAAATCTAATGACTATCTTTCAATGAATCTTTTAGCAGATAAATTATTTGTATCAAAAACAAGTATCTCTAGTTTAATTCATGAATTAGAAACAGAAATTCCGCAAAAGGTAAAAGGAACAGATTTAGAAATTTCTTCAAGAAAAGGTATTAAGTTACACGCTACGGAAAAACAAAGAAGAGAATTACTTGTTCGTTTTTTCTCGTTAGATGATAATCTTGCGATTAATAATCATTACTTGATGCTTTATTTAGAAAAAGATAATAAAGAAAAAATAGAACGAGTACAAGATTTATTGATTCAATTTTTAAAAGAGAATCATTTTGAAATTACGAATGATAATTTGAATAAATTAATAATGCATATGATGATTATTATTCAAAGAGTACAACACGATATGCATTTAGATGAAAGTGATTATGAGTTTTTACCTTTATACAATTCATTAAGCGAAAAATTATTGCAAATTGGTATAGATATTCCTGCTTTTGACTTATCTTCTTTACCACTAAATCGTTTAAATCGAGCAATTATTCTGCATCCTGTAGTAAATGTAATTATTGAGAAGTTTGTTAATGAGATAAATGAAGAATTTAATACAACAATTTTAAATATCAATGATACTAAATCATTAGCTGCTCATATTGATGATTTATTAAGTAGAGAAAATAAATCTTATGTTAAAAAAGAATTTGTATATGATCAAATGTTACAAAGGCTATTAAGTGCTTATTTATTGTGTGGTAAATTGTGTCGAATTATTAGAGATTTTACAGGATTAGAAATCGATGAAGAAAATCGTTTCTATATGGCAATGCATATACAATGGCTATATCGTAAAAACTTAGTGATTAATGAAAAAATGTTATTGTATGATTCTAATATTTCAGAATGTGAAATGATAAAAATTGATTTAGAGAAACATTTTGGTTCTAAAGCGACAATAGATGCAGTAAATGTAAGATGGGATATAGAAAATAAAATCAAAGAACATGACTATGCGATTATTTTAAGTACAAAAAGTTTACTAGATAGTTTTAATCAAATACCATTTCTAAAAATACATTCTTTTTTAACGAATGATGATTATGAATTAATTGATAAAATCGTTTATAAGAATAAGAATGTTAAAATTTTAGAAGCGAAGTTTAATAAAGGATGTATGTTATATAAAAATAAAACGATAGTTTTAGATCATGATTGGATTGAAATACATGGGATTCATTTAACATATGTGATTAGCGATAAGATTGAAACTTCTGTATATAAAATGAAAGTATTAACTATGACAGTATTTGTATTTAACTATAATTACAATACGCCATTTCTAAAATATCATCGTATGATTAATAGCTTTGGTCAGATGATTAAGGAAAATCAAATCAATTGTTCATAAAATTTCCATTAACTTGGAAATTCATGGTGTTGTTCAAAATGACACCATTTTTTAATATAAAAATATAAATTTACGGAGGGTGAATTACATGAATTTTAAGGAAATGGCACCAAAGATTGTTACATGTATTGGTGGCAAAGAAAATGTGAGTGCGCACACACATTGTATGACTCGTTTACGTTTTGTATTAATAGATGATACAAAAGTAAATGAAGAAGAGCTAAAGAAGATTGATGGCGTAAAAGGTGTTGTTAAACAAGGTGGAATGTTCCAAGTAATCATTGGACCAAGCGTAGAACAACTTTATGCTGAAGTAGCACCATTACTTCCAGATAGTGAAACAAAAGAAGTTGTAAAAGAAAATGTTGATGGCAAGAAAGAAAGTCCTATTAATAGAGCATTTGCTTTCATTAGTGGATGTATCACACCAACTTTACCTGTATTAATTGGTTCTGGTTTAATTTCTGCTATCTTAGCTTTATTAACTAACTTTAGTGTATTATCAAAAGAATCTAGTACTTATATTTTACTTAATGCATTAGCTAACGCTGCTTACTCTTATTTACCAGTGATGGTAGCTTATGCAGGAGCTAGAAGATTAAAAACAAATGAATATGTTGCGGCATTTATTATGTTAGCTTTATGTTCTGCATCTGTTACAGGAGTAGAAGGATTATCTATTTTTGGAATTAATCTAATGACAGTTAAATATACATCAAATATTGTACCTGCATTACTAATGGTTCCTGTAATGAGTCTACTTGATAAAGTATTAGTACAATATTTACCAGATGCGGTTAAATCTATTTTAAGACCATTTATTTTATCAGTAGTAATGTTCCCACTAACATTAATTGTTTTAGGTCCTATTGGAACTATCGTAGGTACTGCTTTAGCTAATTTCTGTGTATGGATTACAAGCTTTGGTGGTTTATCAATGGCAGTATTATCCGCATTACATCCATTACTAGTTATGG
>CAVAZS010000148.1:0-4935 GCA_963593385.1 Lachnospiraceae bacterium
TACCTGCTGCACAAAATAAATAAACGTTTTTCATTGTCTTTCTCCTTTAGTCTAAGTCTTCACCATGACTTGCGATAACTTTCTTATACCAATAGAAGCTATCTTTCTTATATCTATTATAAGTCCCATTTCCTAAATCGTCAGCGTCTACATATACAAATCCATAACGTTTTGACATTTGGTTTGTACTAGCTGAGATTAAGTCGATGCAACCCCAAGTTGTATATCCTATTAAATCAACACCATCTTCAACAACTGCTTTTTCCATTTGGTCAATATGTTGTCTTAGATAGTCGATACGGTAATCATCATGAACTGTGCCATCTTCTAATTTATCATATGCACCTAGTCCATTTTCTACGATGAATAATGGCTTTTGATAACGATCATATAAATCGATTAGAGATTTTCTTAATCCTATTGGATCACAAGCCCATCCCCAATCACTTTCTTTTAGATAAGGATTAGATACACCAGAGTAGATGTTTCCACCACCGATTGGTGCTGACGTATCTGTACTTACACAGTTTGAAGAATAATAAGAGAATGAAATGAAATCACTAGGATAAGCCTTTAATATTTCTTCATCTCCAACTTCCATCTTAATAGAGATACCTTTATGTTCTAATTCTCTTAGGTAATGAGAAGGGTAATAACCTCTAGCTTGTACATCAGCGAAAACAAATAAGTCACGTTCTTTCTTTTGAGCTAGTAATACATCTTCAGGTTTACAAGTATATGGATATACTGTTCTCTTTGTAATCATACAACCAACTTGTACATCTTTAATGACTTCATGAAGAATCTTAGTAGCTAATGCACTTGCGACAAATTGATGATGCATTGCTTGAGCTACAACTGCTTCAAAGTCTTCTTTCTTAAAGTGATCTTGAATCATTGCGCCTGTTGTTAAGCAATGTCTAGACATACTATCTACTTCATTAAATGTTAACCAATATTTAACTTTATTCTTATAACGATTTGCAATTGTTTCTACAAATTTTGTGAAGAAACCAATACATCTTCTATCTGTCCAACCATCATATTCTAAAGCTAAGTGTAGTGGTGGTTCATAGTGACTGATTGTAACTAATGGTTCAATACCGTATTTAGCACATTCATCAAATACGTCATCGTAGAACTTTAAACCTTCTTCATTAGGTGTTTCATCATCCCCATTAGGATAGATTCTAGTCCAAGCAATAGAGAGTCTAAATACTTTGAATCCCATCTCTGCCATTAAAGCAATATCTTCTTTATAACGATGATAGAAGTCTGATCCCCTACGTTTTGGATATTTTGTGATATCCATATCATCTTTGGCAACGTTAACCATTTCTGTTGTATATGTGTTGTGTTTTACATAATCACGATTATCTACATCAGGTTTATATGTCGCAATATCACATACTGACATACCTTTGCCACCTTCATTCCAACCACCTTCATATTGGTTAGCTGCAGTAGCACCACCCCATAAGAAATCATCTTTTAATCTATAACTCATTTTCTGTGTCCTCACTATAATATCCAGAATCTTCTGCGACTTGTTTAATGACATTCATCTTCTTAACAAGTAGTAAGCAATAAAGAACGTCGAATATAAACTGTACAGATATAGAAAAATATATATTACTTAAATCTGCTGTATTACCTGTAGGAATTGTATACATGATATCTGTACAATTCTGTAATAATTCAGGTTTAACATTTAAACTACATATTAATAATGTTGGTATCTTTCGTTTGCTTAATTTCTTAAGTATCGTTAGCATTGCACTGTTTCTACCACTATGTGTAATAACAATGGCATAGCATGGTATATTTTGACTTAATAAATAATCAATATATTGATAGTGGAAACTATCAGATGATTTCGCATCTATACCAAGTTCTTCTAACTTATATACAAAGCAATCAGCGATTTTATGATTGACACCAGTACTAAATATAATGAGTTTACGTTTTTGTATATTTTCTACTGTACGATTTAGAACCGTTTTATCCATTGCGGATGCAGTAAATTCTAGAATCTTTTGATATTGTATTGGAAGCTTTTCTAAAACTTCATCAATACTAGAAGAAAAAGTAAATGGTTGTTCACAACTTTGAGCATTTACTTTTTCTGCGTCTTTATATTGTTTTGCATATTCAATCTTAAAATCTTTAAACCCTTTAAACCCAAGTTTAGTCGCAAAACGATTAATAGTCGCAACACCAACATTTGTTCTTTTAGCAAGTTCTGAAATCGATAGTTCGAGTACTGTAGAAGGGTTTTCTACAATATAATCTCTTACAGATTCTTCTGCTTCAGTTAAATTGTTTATTGATTTTAAGTATTGAATCATATTACCTCACTTATTTATTTAGTGCGGCTTGTTCCTCATTGTATGCTTGATCATCTAGCATCTTAAAGAATGGATAGAAGATAGCACATTGTAATGCTAGAGAAATCATGATAGCGATGAAGAATGGGAAGCCACCTCTTAAGAATGCAGCAATTGGGTTAGGAATTACCCAAGCAACTTCAACTGCAGGATTGAAATTTGAACTATTAATAAATCCAGTCGCAACACTTACCCATGCTACAAATGATCCAGCTAAAGGAGCTAAGATTGTAGGGATTAGCATAATAGGGTTATACATAATAGGAACACCAAATACTAATGGTTCATTAATGTTGAATAAGCCAGGCACAAGAGCGACTTTGTTTAATGCCTTATAACGTTCACTCTTAGCTTTTAGCATAACGATATTTAAATCTAGAGTTGCACCAGTACCACCAATCATACCGAATAATACAATGATAACGAATAAGATGTATGGGATAGGTTGGCCAGCTTGCATAGCTTCAATATTAGCTGTTGTAATAGCAGCAGAAATAGGAAGATATACAGCATTTAGTGGACTTGGGTGAATACCGAAGAACCAGAATAATGCACGAATTACACAATATAATACTGGAGTAAGCATTGATGTACCTAAGATAGCCATTAATGGAACCATTAGGATTTCTTTGAACCAAGAATAGATATCACCATAAGATGTTAATGTGAATCCCCATTTGATTAGTAATGCAATACCAAAGATAATCATACAAGCAATAATAGGTGTCATTGCGGCAGATACGTTAGGTGGCACTTGTTCAGGCATCTTAATACTAATGTTACGTTTGATTAATGTGTCATATAGCTTAGTTACTAATAAACCAATAATAATAGCTAGGAACATACCGTTACTACCTAAGTTAGCTGATAGTAAAGCTGATACACTTGAATCACCAACTGTTACTGTTTGAGGCATTAAAATGACAAATACAGCAAGAGAAGCTAGTACGCAAGGTTTAACATCTTGATTCAATTTTTGAGCATAGCTATAAGAAATTGAAACAACTACGTATAGAGCAAGCATAGAACTTGTTGCGGAAATAAGTTCCTTTGCTGGACCTAATAAACCAATATTTGTTAAGAAGTTAATCCATGGTTCAAATGGTAAATTAACCAAAATGGATACGATACAAACACCAACTGTGATACAGATGATTCCCATCATACCGTTTGTGATGGCTTGGATTACTGGATTTTGCGACATTTTAATCGCAAATGGTTGTAATGTCTTTTCTAAAAATACCGAATTTGCACATGGGTGGTGACTAATTGCTTAATCACCATCTTTTTTTGACATTACATCTCGATATTTCACTCTATTTGGTACCGTTATTGCCAATTTTATGAAATCTAGAACTTTGTCATATCTATCATTTGAACCATTCTGTATAAACCAAAATAAGTTCATCCAATCTTGTAAATGGTCTCTATCAAATCCGCCATGTTCTCTCATAAATTTCTTCAATTTTGAATGTTCTTGGTTGATTATGTCTAGCGGATTATCTTTATCACTTAAGTTTTTAGTCATCTCTGTAGTGTATACAATGCTCTTGAGATTTAATTTATCTACCAATATTTGATGTGAACTATCTCCATCATGAATTATTGTTGAACCAACAATTATATGTTTGCCATACGTCTGCAATGCTGCTTTATTGGAAAGTTTTGATGTCCCACTAGCTAGATATATTGAATGTATTCCATCTGTTGCAGCACAAATACACATCTTATTTCTTGATATTCCTCTTAACTTTTTACCTTCTTTTAAAATAACATCACTTGCTATCTTAGAAACAAAGGTTTCATCTAAATATATTGTTCCTTCAAGCATTACATCATCTTGTATATTTTTAAGAACTTCAAATACTTTTTTAAGCCAATATGTTCCAGTACTAGGTGCATTTCTATTGTCATAAGCAGATGACTTAATAGAATGAAATTCAAATAGATGTAATAAATATTCAATCCATTCAGAAATAGGGATTTTATGTGAATCAAATATAGTGTTAGTTAATGGTGTAAATCTTTTATTACAATTAATGCATTTGTAACGTTGTATTCCATCATTTCGATGACCATTCTTTATAAAATGCGTAGAATCACAAAAAGGACATTTCATTATTTTGATTGAGTTAATGAAATTTACTTCATCAATAGAAATTTTCCTATATTTTGCTTGATACCATTCTTTAATTGTATTTTCTACTAACAATTGATCTGTTGTCTTTTTTCGCTCGTTAGACCACGAAAAATCCCTTAAAGGATGACGATTTTGATAATTTTCATTCATTTGTTTGGCGGCTCAAGTTTTCAAGAGATGAACAACCAGAACCGCCAAGCTCTTTTGATGATTATTCATCTCGTGAAAACTTTCAAATGCTTGCCTTTCACAAGCATCTAAAGTATATCACGAATTAATATCATCTCTTTTACCACCCGTGTGCAAATTCGGTATTTTTCTAAAAAGCTAGTAAATTTGTTAAACATCTGATACTCCCGACGACTAAAGTCGCGGGGTTCTAGCCTACAACAGCTTCTTTAATTCTAC
>CAVAZS010000149.1:0-4923 GCA_963593385.1 Lachnospiraceae bacterium
TAAAGAAAGGGAAAATCATCAATAGGGGATTTTTAAATGGTCCAGTATGTCCAATATATGGATTTGGTATGGTTGCAGTATTACTATTTTTTGACTATATCGACATTGGAGATTTACAAGAAGCTAGTGGCATATTCTTATTTGGTATAGGTGTCTTATTTTCTACTGCAATAGAATTATTTGGTGGATGGGCATTAGATAAATTGTTCCATACAAAATGGTGGGACTATAGTAAAGAAAAATATAACTTACATGGTTATATTTGCTTAAAATTCTCAATTATATGGGGAATAGGTGTTGTCTTTATTATGCATGTCATTCATCCTTTAGTACAAAAGTTTTCCGTGAATTTAATCCCATCTAGAATTGGTTGGTGGCTTTTAGCAATTCTCTACATCATTTATTTTATTGATTTAGTTGTTACAGTTACAGAAATCATAGGATTAAATAAACAAATTAAACAGCTAGAAGACACAAAAGCTTCATTAAGAGTTGTAAGTGATGCGATTAGTACTAGAGTTGGTGAAAGTGCAATTAAGACTAGCCAAAGAATAGAAGAATCACAAATTCAAAGTGAACTTGCTAAAGAAAAAGTTAAAGATGATTTACTCATGAAGAAAGAGTATTATGAAAAAACGATTCAAGCTACACGGGAGAATATTGCGACAAGAAAGAAAGCAGTTGTGCGTTTGATGAAAGCATTCCCAGAGCTAGATATGCATGAATATCAAAGTGGTAAAGAAGAATTACAAAAATTCTTAGATCTAATGAAAGAAAATAAAAAATGAAAAAGATGGTAATAGGTATATTAGCCCATGTAGATGCAGGTAAAACGACTTGTATCGAGGCGATGCTATATACAGCTGGAAAATTAAAGAAGCTAGGGCGCGTCGATCATCGTGATGCCTTTCTTGACTATGATGAAGAAGAAAGAAATCATGGCATTACGATCTACGCGAAGGAAGCGTATTTTACGTGGAAAGATACAGAAATATATGTCATTGATACACCAGGACATGTAGATTTTTCTAGTGAAATGGAGAGAAGTTTACAAGCTTTAGATTTAGCTGTGATTTTGATTAGTGGCCAAGATGGTGTTCAATCTCATTCTGAAACCATTTGGAAATGTTTAGAACATTATCATATTCCAACAATTATCTTTGTGAATAAGATGGATATTTCTTATCACACAAAAGATGAACTAATGAATAATATAACAAAGCATTTCTCAGAACATTGTGTAAACTTTGAAGATGAAGAATTAAATGAAAAGATTGCGATGTGTTCTGATGAACTACTAGAAGAATATTTATCTACAGATGTAGTTAAACAAGAAAATATTCAACAAGCAGTATTCGAAAGAAAAGTATTCCCTTGTGTATTTGGATCAGCTTTAAAACTAAATGGTATAGAAAAACTGTTAGATACAATTTGTACTTGTACAATACAAAAAGAATATGGGGATGAATTTGGTGCAATTGTATTTAAAGTGAATGAAGCAAGTGATAAAACAAAACTTACACATATCAAAGTGACTGGTGGATCATTAAAAGTAAAAGCGAAAATTAATGAAGAAAAAGTAGATCAAATTCGTATATATAATGGTACTTCTTATGAACTAAGAGATGAGGTGTTTGCAGGAGATATATGTGCATTAAAAGGATTAACTACTTTTGAAGCAGGACAAGGAATGGGAAATGAGAAAGATCATGAGAAACCATTACTTACACCTGTAATGGATTATGAACTTGTTTATCCTCGTGATGCAAATATCTTAGAACTAACAGAAACATGTAAGAAATTAGCTGAACAAGATCCCGAATTACAGATTTCTATTGATTCTTTGACAAAGAAAATACATGTAAGAATCATGGGTGAAATGCAAATGGAAATCTTACAAAAAAGAATTGCTCAAGCTTGTGGTATATATGTAACTTTTACAGAAGGAAAAATTGTCTACAAAGAAACAATCGCAAATACTGTAATTGGTAGAGGACATTTTGAACCACTACGTCACTATGCTGAAGTTCATGTGCGTTTAGAACCATTACCACATTGTAGTGGTATTGAAATATGTAATGCTTGTTCTAGAGATTCTATTTCACCTAATTGGTTGAGAATGATTTTATCTTCTTTGTCTATGACAAAACATCGTGGTGTTTTAACAGGTTCACTTTTAACAGATGTAAAGATTACCGTATTAGCAGGTAAAGGTAGTTTGAAACATACTGAGAGTGGTGACTTCCGTGAAGCAAGTAAGCGTGCTGTTCGTCAAGGTCTAATGAAAGCAGATAATATATTGTTAGAACCATATTATTTCTTTGAACTAGAAGTACCTAGAGATTATATGAGTCGAGCTTTGTTTGATTTAGAAAAAAGAGAATGTACAACAGAAATATTAGATGATGGAAAAGAAACAGTCATTTTATCTGGTAAAGGACCTGTACGACTACTTATGAATTATCAAAATGAAGTAGTTGCGTATACAAAAGGTAGAGGAAAGTTTTCTTATCAAAAGACAGAATATTTTCCATGTGTTTCTCAAGAAGCACTAGTAGAAGAAATAGGTTATCAACCAGATAGTGATTTAAGAAACCCATCAGGATCAGTATTTTGTGAACATGGGTCAGGATTCTTTGTGCCGTGGTTTGAAGCAGATGATCATATGCATATTGAAATCAAAGAAAATAAGAATCCTGAAAGATTAATGAATGAAAAAATCAAAGTAGAAGAAAAAGACTTAAAGAATATTTTAGAATCTGCTGGTGGAAATAATCGTAATAGCAATAAACAACCACCAAAGAAAAAGGAAGAAGAAAAAGTCGAAAAGAAGAAATTAGAGCCAATTAAACCAAACTGTTTGATTGTGGATGGGTATAACATGATTTTTTCTTGGGATGAGTTAAATGAGATAGGAAAAACAGATATTACTACTGCTAGAGAAAAATTAATTGATATTATTTATAACTATCAAGCATATGTAAATAGTAAAGTGATATTAGTTTTTGATGGCTATAAAGTGAAAGATAATCCTGGTAGTTCTTTTCAAAAAGGGAAGAATATGAGTGTTGTCTACACAAGAAGTGGACAATCAGCAGATAGTTATATTGAAAAAGCATCAAATGATTTAAGAAAAGATTATAGTATTAGTGTAGCGACAAGTGATAATTTGATTCAAAACGCTGCTTTAGCTCATGGCGCATTAAGGATATCAGCAAGAGAGTTAGAAAGTAGAATTAAATTAACCCAAATCGTAGCGAAAGGATGAGACTATGGAAATTGAAAAGTTTGAAGTTGTTCAATCAAAAGAAGATTCAATCAAGTTAAACAAAAAGAAGATTACTTATATTTTTTCCTATGAAAAAGGAATCTTTGAAGATGGTACAGAAGTTACTGCTTATTCTTATGTAGGTAAAGGAGAAAATCGTCCTGTTGTATTCTTTACTAATGGTGGACCAGGTTCTGGAGTAGTATGGCTACATATTGGATTCTGCGCACCTAAGAGAATCCATATGGATAATGATTTAGAACCACCAATGAGTGCTCCTTTTACATTAGAAGATAATCCTAATACTTTAATTGATGTAGCAGATTTAATCTTTATTGATCCTCCTGGAGCAGGTTATTCTTATATCAATCAAGAACATAAAGAAGATTATGCATCTGTTGATGGAGATGCTTGTGCAGTTGCTAGATTTATAGAAAGATGGCGTATAGAACATCGTTTAACAAATCGTCCAACATATTTTATGGGTGAAAGCTATGGTACAGTTCGAGGACCAGCTTTATTAGACGCATTAATGGGTGGAAGTATTCAATCTACAGGAAGACTAGTAGGAATATCATTAGATGGCATTATCTTACTTGGTTCAGTTGTAAGTAAAACACCATTTGATAAGTGGCAAGATCAACCAGTAGAGCAAGCAGTATTAAATCTAGAATGTTGTGCTGCAGCATATGCATATCATACAAATAAAGATGTATATGAATATGCTAAAAAAGCTTTAGACTTTGCGCCAGATTATCATCGTGCTTTATTTATTGGAAATGCTTTACCTCAAAAAGAAAAGAATGAAATTGCTCATAAGTTACATGAACTAATTGGAATGGATGAAGAAAAATTAATGAATCATCATTTGTTATATACGATGAAAGAATTCTTAAATGAAACGATTCCTAATAAATCAATTGGTTATTATGATGGACGTTATTTAATGAATGGACCAGGTAAGACACAAGATTATCCAACACCAAATATGATTGATGTATTATCAGAAGATCCAGCAATGGGACAATATTCAACAATGTTTATTCAAGGTATGGAATTATTAAGTGAAAGATATGATTTGCCTAAGAAACCATATCCATTAATTAATTGTACAATTAATAAAGAATGGAATAGACATGGTAGACATACAACACTTGCAAGTCTTGAAAATGCACAAAGAAGAAATAGAGATATGCGTATCTTATTTGTGAATGGCTTATTAGATATGTGTACTGTACCAGGTGGTGTACATTATGTTGTTAATCAATCTGATCTTGATTTAAATCGTGTTGATATAAAAGAATATGTAAGTGGACATATGGCATATCTTGGTGAAGCAAATGCTAAAGCAATGTCTAATGATATTCGTAAGTTTATTTTGAAGAAATAAAATGAAAAAGATTGTTTCTTAGAAAAATACAAGGTGTTACCTAAGAGACAATCTTTTATTTAGCTTTGTTAATTAGTTTCCGTTTTATTATTAGCAGAAAGAATTTCTTTGACTTCCTCAATAGACATATTTGCAATATCCGCAATATCATTTACCGATATTCCTTTAGCATACATACTTTGAATTAAAGTGGTTTTTCCTTCTTGAATACCTTCTTTATACCATTCATCTTGATGATCTTTCACATAACGATCTAATTCATATT
>CAVAZS010000150.1:0-4749 GCA_963593385.1 Lachnospiraceae bacterium
GACAGGTGGCTCACGCCACACCGGACGGGCGGCTCTGCCGCACAAGAATATTCAGAATTCCTTATTTTTCAAGGTTTTAAGCACAAAAAAAGAACGCTATTGCGTTCTTTTTAGTGAGCGTGCCGGGGTTCGAACCCGGGACAACTTGTGGACCCCAACAGCTCTCATTTCGTTTTACCATTTGTTATATCGTGTTACAGAAACACCGCCACCTCTGATGATTGCAGGGCTGACAGATATTCTGAACACGATATAACAAGATATAGAAAATTATACGCAACTATACAAATTTAGCATTTGCAGAAAACTTTGTGGGAAGAAATTCCAGTCAATACCAGAATTATACTCATACTTCCAATATAATATATCAAATATATAAATATCAGATTAAATGCTTCCTATAATCTATCGTATCAATTCTATAAACTTTCGTATCAATACATTCAAACAAATCCGGATCAAACACTGCCAAATTATAACCCTCGTTATGCATTACACTTTTATATTCAATCCCTGCATATTCCGCTTTGCCATTATGAGTAATGCTCTTAACAAAATCAGTAATATACTGAGTCGGGACGTAATCTAGTGTACTATCACTTCGTCTCATTATTTTACTCATTTCATCATTTATTTTATTTAAATGTTCTTTATTTATTGCGTATTCTAAACAATCTAATCCATCTATAAATGGACTAATCTGATTAATCTTCTTTAAATCAACAACAATAATATCTTTTTTCAATTCAAATATTCCAACAGTAACATAATCATAAGCACCTGCTCTAGTTTCATATATCGTTGTTTCAGCCGAATCGCCTAAATATAAACATCTAATCCCTTTTGCATTCGCTCTTCCATCTGTAGTTTTTTCAATTGGTGGTGCTCCCATTTCTTCAATTGGGATCCCCTCTTCTGTTGAAATTCTACATCTATAAAAGGTATCACCTTTTTTATAAGGTTTTCGAATATATGAACAGAATCGTTCCATTAATTCTAAATCTATAAAATGTGTATGAAAACGATTTTTTGTTTTTAGAGCATCAACAAAATCATCCCATGAATTTGTTGTTAATAAAGAATGTTCTAACAAATAGTCTGTATCATACAATTGCTTAATTCCTACAGGTTGATCGAACAATTCAGACTCATACTGATATTTCTCTTTGCATATTGCACTAAGAATATTATATACTTCCGCTTCGCTCTTTTTGTTAAAAATATTCCAGTTATTAATCAATTCACTCTTCAATAATTTCGTATCTGATTTTGGATATGAGTCTGGCAACAAAGAAACTGGTGTATAGATATTTACCAATTCATCAAACCAACCGCTAAGATCGTCATCTATATCCGTATCATATATATGTACATTTTTGCGTTTACAT
Source organism: Lachnospiraceae bacterium (assembly GCA_963593385.1). Classification (GTDB taxonomy): domain Bacteria; phylum Bacillota_I; class Bacilli_A; order Erysipelotrichales; family Erysipelotrichaceae; genus Bulleidia. Next base: position 1,389 of record CAVAZS010000150.1, read on the forward strand.
AATGGGCAATTTCCTATTTTTGCTTTACTTTTAATAACAGAAATAACTTCTGTATCACAAAAACATTTCTCGCAAATTATCATCATCTACTCCTTATCTAAGTAGCTACCTATCAGCTCTAAATGGTGCATAATTGATAATTTTTTTACCATTCCTAATCCCGGATAAGCCTCGCGTTCATACAAACTTTCAAATGTTTTCATTGCTTCAGTATTCAATTTTTTTTCTTTATTCCAAGCAACTAGTTTCGATAATGCTTCTTGAAATTTACCTGCCGGGTCACTTATATCATCATTCGAATCTGAAACAAAATGCTTTACTCGTAGACTATTATCTGTATCAAAATATACAATGTGTATTGCAACCGCATACGGAGCAAATCCTGTCTCATTATATTCCTTTCCTACTACAGAATAATCCGAAAAGCCAACATAACCATCTTCCAGATAGTACAAATGATCTTCTGAAAATGGTTCATCATCAACTCGAATGTAGTCGTTATTTCTATCTAATTTATTAAATTTATCAGCCAATAACACTCTGTTTTTTCTTATTTTTCTTCTAAATCCACTCTCATCTGGAATAAGATTGAATTTTACATCTTTATCTAAAAAATATTCTTCATAAACAGAAATTGCATCTTTATTATCACAAATAGTTCCCATATTTTCAGAATGCTTTTCAATAAATCTTTCTGGATGTGAATTTTTATTTAGAAGCTGTAAAAATAGAATATTTTGGTTATTTTTTAAACTTTCTCCTAAGCTTTCTTTTAACTTCTGGTTTTTCACTTCTTTATAATCACTACGAAAACTTCCAACATTAGGATTTGAAATAATTCCCAATTGTCTACCTTTCTTTCCATATGTCTCAATCGTTTTTATTAATGTAGAGGATAATTTTACAGGTTCTATAATTGGTATTATTTTACTACTCAATACATCTTTTTCTAGTAATTCACGTAATGCAATTAGTTCAAATTGCCTTCCTCTCAAATAAGGAAAATACATCTCACACACCTCCATATTGTTGTTCTAAAAATTCTTCTAACCTTTGATAATCACTACTAGTCAGTTTCATGAAATATGCTAAAAATTTTAATTCGTATGGTATTTTAACAAACTCTTCTTTTTGTATTTCCATCCTTTTCTTTAGTATTTTCAAAACAAGCATATACGACTCTTCTATCGGTATTTGTTTAAACATTTGTTTACAAGCTGAATAATATTTGAATTGTGTAACTTCAGGTAAGCAACCATACTTTTGCATAATTATGTCTTCATATTCAGCTTTTCGTAATAATTTGAAAATAACTTCTATATCCAAATTTTCTATATATTTTTCTGGTTTCCGGATCGTACTCAACTTTTCATTCTTCTTCAAAATATATATTCCTACTGGTTTATTCACACTATCTAATAATTTCTGTAGCTGACATAGATTTTTCTCATAAGTAACAACTGCAACGTGGTCAAATGCTTTATAATAATCATTTATTTGTGAAACTAGTCTATCTAAATTATCCAATTCTGTTTTTATTTCATATACAACAGCCTTTCCATTTATTAAAACAAAATCTGCCTTAGATTTAGCAATTGAAATTTCCGTCAATGCTGTTGTTGTATTAACACTGTGTACGCCTAGTAATAGTTTATTCAACAAAGTATTTTTATAAAAATATTCATTTCGATAATTACGCTTTAATTCACAATAAATTTCACTTATTATTTCCTTATTATTTTTTTCTTCAGAACTACAGATATATCGCCTAACTACTGTAGAGTATACTTTATCCTCTGTTCCATCTATAAGATGACGAAGCATAACACGGGTAAACATTTTATTTAAAATATTCATTTTATTTGTTTCCATGCACTTCATCTCCTTATATTAATATAATATTTTTATCCATTTACTACCTATCATTTTTAAAATTATAGCACACTTCCTTTTAAATTCACACTTAAAATATGTAAGTTTAAATAACACTTTCTCAATGGCGTGATTTAATTTTTAAAAATTCAGGTTTCTATACCGTATATATCCTTCTACTACTGCATAGTCTTTTAATCATCATGCTTTCCAAATGTAAGCTCCATTAGCTCTGCTGCAATCTGTTTACTTTTCACCCGCATCATACTATCTTCCAATTTATCTTTTGCAAGTAAATTCATGTTTCCATACCAAACAAGCTCCCGATCTATTACTGCAAAATGCTCGCAACTATCTTCTACTGTTTTCAAATAAATCCCTGCCTGCCGAATTTCTTCATGTAACTTCATCCAAAACGCTGCATCTCCATAGCCATAGTTTTCCGGAGTCCATGTAACCACTGTAACAGATACTCCTGATACCTGTTTTTCCTGCAATAAATGTATTAACTCATAAATTTTTGTTCCACTGATTGCCGGACTTGAAATCACAATTGTTTTATCCGCTTCCAACAGATCCTGCTTATACACTTGTTCATAATTTTCACTGTCAAAAATAGCATTGGCTTTCTGTTTCATCATCTGAAGTCCGCTGCAAACATCATACCCAATCTGCTTATAAGCTTTCAATCGTTTTGCATACATCTTGTCAAACATTGAAACATGACTATCCACATAATCGTATACAATCACCTCTGTTTTTCCTTCATAATCGCGATTCAATCTTCCAGCATATTGTTCTACTACACTTCTGAATGATACTGGTGTTGCCATAAATAATGTATCAAGTCTCGGAAAATCAAAGCCCTCTCCTATAAAACTTCCTGTTGCAACCAGAATCAATGTTTCTTCTTTATCTACCTGCTGCAATTGTTCCCGAATTCTTCTATGCTCCTTCTTTGAACCATCCCCTGTCAGTAAAAATACCTTATCTGCCTCATTTTTCAACTGTGCATATAACTTTTGAGAATGATCTTTATATTTTGAAAGAATCACCGGCGTGCGTCCTGCTTCAATACAAGCTTTCACATCAGAAACAATCTGCGCATCCCGTACCTCATTATTTCTAACCAGTTCATACGCTTCGTTAGGATGCATTTTCTCATCTACGCCACGTGGAAGTACTGTTCGTGTAAATCTTGGATACACAAAATGTGAGATTCCCTGCATTTCTGCCTTTTCTTTTGCAGTATAACTATACCGTACAGGTCCAATCAACATATCATTTATTTTTTCCAAACCGTCTGCTCTTTTTGGAGTTGCAGTTACACCATACACATATTTTGCCTTTATCTCCTGCAAAACACGCGAAACAGTATCAGAAGCTGCATGATGACATTCATCCACAATCACCATTCCATATTCCTGCAACAATGGATTCCACTCACCTTTTTTACACAGCGAACCAGCCATAGCAATATCAATAATAC
>CAVAZS010000151.1:0-4729 GCA_963593385.1 Lachnospiraceae bacterium
ATTAATTCATTTCTTGCCCATACAGCATAATTCTTTATTGCGGTTTTATTCATGTCTATTCTCCTTATCCAAAGAAATCAAACTCATCTATTGCCATAGCAATATCTATTTGTACTTCTTCCTTAATTGGAATTTGTTTTTTCTCTTCATCTACAATCACTAAATAATAGTCTTCTGTATGACTATACTTTTGTGATTTCAAATTAAATGTACATTTAAATTCTCTATCTTTCACTACAGTACTTGTTTTATTTGCGATTATCTTTTGTTTATCACTTACTACATTACCTACTGAATCTTCAATATAAGCAATATATGTACAAGCTACATAGTTATCTTGAACTGGTTCTTTTTGATAGAAGTTTAAGTTAAATATCATATTACTAATCTTATGATTAGAAGATAATAGTGCTACAGATACTGGTTTAGCATCATATTTATCCTTATCCTTTTTATATGCTTTATATCCTGTTCTTATATATTTATATGTAATTACAGGTACACACATTTCTTGTAAACTTACACCACCATGCACAAACTTACCACCTGATCCTTTAACTTTAATTCTTATATTTTCTCTAGGAGCGTAACCATTTATATTAGCTTCATTGTATATACCTTTAACAGGCATTAAGAAATCAGGATCTTCGATATCTTCTGTTAAAACATATCTTCTACCTTGTTCAATAATATCTTTCTTAAATGAAGAACGATCCATCTTATCTGATTCTGTTAATTCTTCATAGTTATATAAGAAACCATGGTCTGAAGTAATAATGACATTTAAACCATTTAAATCAATACAAATTAAATTCACTAAATTCTTTAGTTCATTTATTGTTTTTTCACATGCATCAAATACTGTTTCTTCCTCATTGTGACTAGACGCATCAATCGTATCATGATAGATGTAAACTACATCTTTTCCTTTAACACAAGATCTTCTATCATCACGTTTCATCGCAATTAAATCTTTATATTTAAGTGCTACACTATTTTCATTCTTCGCTTTTAAAATAGCGTCACGATCATCCATTTCACTTGTATGACCATCTACTAATACTTTGATATCACCATTTTTATTTTCTACACTTAATTTTTTATGTGGAAGTAATGCGGCCATACCAAATTTAGTTATTGTAGGGAATATTGCTTGTCTAGCATTTATTTCTACATCTGCTGTTGTTTCTAGTTCTAATTGTCTTTTCAAAGAATAAGCAACATCATATCTCAAAGCATCAGAGATAATCACAAATATCTTGTTGTTACTATCTTTGATTAAATCCTTATAGAAATTCGTTTGTTGTTTTATTTCTGGATCTATTCCTTGTATTACACCTGTAGTACTCAAATCTTTTTCAATCACTTTATTCCAATTAGAAGATAAATTATCTAAGTACCAATTCTTATATTCTCTTTCTACATAGTTATCAATATCTTTAAATAAATCATTTAAATGAGATGCTTCTATATATGTATTTAAGCTCTTTGAGAAAGAAAGATGGAATTCACGATATAACACATCCATTTGATAATAATCTTTTGTATATGCGTCCCACATATCTGAAGCTTTTACATGATGGAAACTATTAGCATGTGTCTCCTCAAATTCATTCATCTTCATTACTGTATAAATGCCTTCATAGAAATAGTCATAATCCTCATACCATACTGAAGTTCTTCTCTTTTCAACAATATGCATAATTTCAGATTTATTCATATTATTTTCTAAAATACAATACATTAATTTTGTTAAGATAACTTCATCTATTACTGGGATTACATCTGTATCAATTAATTTATCTAAATCAAACTTACTTAATCTATCTCTTAAAGAAAGTTCATTAGTAACGTGTATCGCAACATCCTTATACGCTTCTTTATCTTTTTCATGAGTCCAATTCGATATTAAATCGTAACAGAAACCACTATATGCTTCTGAATATTTGGATTCTAGTCCTGCTAGTACTGTACTAGACATTGTTCTACTCATAGCACTTAATACTATATGACTAGCTAATTCATCAATATTATTAGAAGCATTAAATCCTGTAGCATTCGCAATCATACGCCAGAATAAATCACTAGCACTATATTTAAGTAATCTTATCTTTGTATCATTTTCTAAATCTAAACCATCACTTAATACAGCACGAATAATCGCTTCTACACTTCTTTCTTTTGTGCCACAAATAACGGATAAGATAGATAGATATAATGTAGACTTCTTCTCTATTTCACCTTCCTCAGGGCGTACAGCTTCTCTTCTACTAGCCGCATTAAAGAATTCTTTATACTCATGTACTACATTTCTTAATTCTGTAGTATTTGAAATATTCATTTCACTCATTAAACGAGAAGTCTTATCTTCTCTATGTTCTTCACTATATAGCTTTATATCTAAAAACCAATCATGTTCAGGATCAGAAACAATTGGATTATAAACAAGATAATTACTAGTCTCATCCTCACTAGATAATATCCTCTTACATTCAAATTGATTTCTTTCTTCTAGTATTAATACCTTTGCATTAGATAAAGATAATTCTTTTACTTCTTCTTTGAATTCACCTTCTTCATCATTCCAAAAGATTATTCTTCTTTTATAGAACTCTTTAAAAGGCTCATCAAATCTACGTTCTAATTTTTCTTTAATATCTTCTAAAGCCATAATAAACCTCTCATTTGTATAACTTAAATTCTAACGGCTAATTTTAACGGCTAAATCATTTTATTTTTTATTTGTTTAGCCGTTAAAAATATCGCATAAATAAAGCATTTTCAGCCGTTTCCCATTTATTTAACGGCTAATTTTAACGGCTAAATTATTTTATTTTTTTATTTGTTTAGCCGTTAAATCATTTAACTAACTCCCATCGAGAATACTTACCAAGTTGAGTTGTAGTAATAATTCCATCTTTTTTTAATAAATAAAGAATATTTTTAATTTTCACTTCCTTTTGATTTTCATTTAAACTATCCGGAAGTTTATTCATTAATAATTTTCTAAAATCATCTCTAGTTCCAAATTTAAATTTTTCTAAGTATGTAATAATTAATTTTCGATAATAATCATCATTGAATCCTTTATTTTTTATATATTGTTCTTGTTCATCTAGAGAAGTAGCAATATCAGCAGAAATGTATATATTCGGCATTCTACCTTCAATAACTTTTAATTTTCGTAAATATTTAACCTGTTCATAAGTTATTTTTCTATGTTTTTGAACCTGATCAATTAAGCATACTGTTTGAATATCAAAATCTGGATGTTCAAATAAAACTTTAGAATAATTATCATCTAAAACTTTTCCATATACAATTACACTTACCTCATTACCTATTGAAAAATCATAATCAGGCATTGGAAAAAAACGTTCTTGTTGAATTTTAAATACTTTGCGAATTCCCATAGACTGTGTATCAATCATATTAAATTTCATCATTGCTTCCGCAAGTAATTGATTTCTATAAAATGGTGGATTGTAATTTTGTTGTAATGCAATTTCTATGCTTCCTGGAAGAAATGAACCAGGATTTTTAAAAGTAATTTGATCTTCATTCTCATTAAGATAGATTCTACCACCTAATGCATAGTTAGAATGAGCAATGCAATTATTCATTAGCTCTCTTAAAAGCCACATATCATATTGTTTAGTTTCTGTCGGAAATAATGTCAATTGGTTAGGCATATATCTATAAGTTAGATTACGAATTTTCGCAAAAATTCTATCACTCAATGTAATAAATGGAATTTTAAAAACTTCATAGTCTTTAATATAGCCTTTTGAATCAAATACTCTCCATGCTGCTTCTGGTGGACAATCGAATAAATAATCATAATCTTCATTACCAAGAAGTAACATACATGCATTTGTAATTTGACCATCTTGTATCAATTTTATCTTTGTCAAAAAATCAAAATCACTCATTTCATCAATTTCTTTCGAAATATATGGACGATTCATTTTCTCCTTAAAATTATTTCTAGCTAATAAAATCGCATTGTGATTTAAATGCTTTATAGTAGCGCCTTTAACAATTTGTTTAGACCAATCTTTATTTCCTTGTTGTCGAATTCTATCCATCTTTTCTAAAGAAAGAGCAACAAGAGAATCACCTTCTCTAGCATAGTATTGTCCTTTCCATCCAGTAGGAATACCAGTAGTTGCTGCAGGAATTTGAAACATTAAAATTCTTTTATTATCTTTATAAACTTCATATATTTCAATAAATGATATATTTCCACTAGTTTGTAGAGAAATCTCATGTTTCAATGTATCTAAACCTTTAGCATCACGATAAGTAGTGCCCACAATCTTTTTATTTTTATCTGAAACACCAAAAATTAACCAACCACATTGAAAATTTCTTAAGTTAGCTTCATTCGACAAAGCTGAAAAATATTTACCTATACGATCTTTATCAAAATCATTATTTGCTTCTTTAAACTCTACAATCTCATTTTCCCATTGACTAATAAGACCATCTAATTTATTTAACATATCTTCACTTGTTACATTACTTATCATTGGTTTCCTCCTTTACACTTTAAAACTTACTTTTTCTAGATTTCAAAACAAAATAGTATTATATAAACATAAATTAACCCAAAAAAGATAAAACTGTACCAGTAAGACTTATGTCGAGATGCCTTCGCTCCTGGGGTTAGTTTTTATTTTATCTTAGCTAGTAAATCATTAAACTTAGCATAATTTACTTTTACACC
>CAVAZS010000152.1:0-4505 GCA_963593385.1 Lachnospiraceae bacterium
CAGAAGATATTCCTATAACCATATTGTGACAAAAATCAAAGAGTAAAAGCAACTAGAAATTTAATCAAAGGGTAAATGCAACGAAAATTTGATAAAAGAGTAAATGCAATTTGCGGCATTTAGAAGTTGCATTTAACTTTTTACTTCAGCAAAATGATAGAATTTAATTGTGATTTTGTTTAAAAGCGATGTTTTTTGATAAAATTAGATCAAAATCAAGTTGCTCTTAAAAAACGAAGTCGAAAATATATCCTACTTAACACTTAATAAATAATTAAAGCTTTATATTTTAGTTAGTACGATGTAATTTTAAATGCAATAGAGGAAAGAAAAGATATGAAAGTTGCGGAGCTAAGAAAGATATTAAATAACACAAGTGATGATGTATTGAAAAATGTATTAGTTGAAGTATATAAACTAGTTCCTATTAGTAAAAAAGAAACTGCGGATGAAATTATTACAAATGTTATAAGTGGTAATACTAAGAAAATAACTAAAACAAAAGAAACGGTTGATTATAAGAAACTAAGTAATGAGATTAATACTTTTTTGAAACATGCCTATGCTCAATACTATGTAGCACCAAATAGAGTTATTCCTAAAAAAGATAGATCTAAATGGCGTTTTCAAGTAAAAAGATATGTTAAAGAATTAGACAAAGTGGATAGTGGTAATGAATTTTATAATGAAGCTATTGATCTATTAGTAAAACTTTATAAATTAATGTGTGATGCATGTAGTTATTATTTGTTTACGACAGATGATTCATTCAACTCAGTCGGTATTAGCCAAGATGATTTTTATAGAATTATTGCTACAAAAAAACTTTCATTAGGATATACAAATGAGAATATAACAACATTACTTATAGCGGCTTCTACTGGTGGCTTGAGTAGGTCATCTTTACATATTTATCAAGAATTAACTTTGTTATCTCAATTGAAAGATGAAAATATATTGCATTTAGCAATTGATAAAGCAAAAGAACTTGTGGATTCTACTAGTGAAAAGATTAAAGGTACTAGAGAATATTCAAGTGCGAAATATGCATTAATAGAAAGTGTTAATAATTATTGTGATTTCATTTTAATGGCTAGTATTAAGCTAGATGAATTTGATGATGGAATTGATTATTATTTTAAGCATAATCAAGATCGTGATGAAGAAGTAAAACTATATTGCGCACTTGATTGTATTGAATGGTTTGAGGAAGATAATAACGAACTCTGGATTAAATGTTACGAATATGGAGTGAAGAATAGAAAAATAAAACCTAGAGACTATTTGATTGATCAATATAAATTAAAAAAAGCAAAGTAAAAGAATCGCTATTATAGATAAAAGGAGGCTAAATAATGATTGAAAAAAATATGAATATTGATTTTAAAGAGCTTACAGAATATATTTTGAAGTCTTATTTGAATGCCTCTGAAGATAATATGCAAGTAATAGATTTACTTGATGATAGTATGAGTGTAATTGGTACAGGAAAACAAGAATTTTATACTAATTTAGAAGATTTTTTGAAATCATTTATCGCCGATATTAAACAACGTGAACAAGTTAATTTTGAATGGAAAAATTTCAAACAATATGAGGAAGTATTAGATGAAACGCATGTACTAGTATATGGTTCTGTACTTATTTTAGGTACTTTTGAATGTGAATCGATATGTATCAATATGGATACAAGATTTACTATTTTATATGGATTAGTTAATGGAAAATGGAAAGTATTACATATTCATCATTCAATTCCAGATAAAGAACAACTAGAAAATGAAGAATTTCCTCGTACTCTTGGCAAACAAATTGAAGAATCACAATCTGTTTTTAATGTACTTGCTCGAAATTTTAAAAATGTATATTTAGTGAATTTAAAAACTGGTAAAGCAAGAATATTAAAATTTGAAACAAAGTATGTTCAAATTCCAGATATAGATCATAATCAAGAAATTTCTTATGATGAATTAATATTCCCTTGGATTGACACTTTAGTGCATCAAGAAGATCGAAATACTTTAAAGGAAGCTTTAAGTATTCAAAACTTAAAAGAACAATTATCTAATCAAGAAGAATATGTTGGAAATTATAGAAGTATTGCTAAAGGGAAAATTAGTTATTATCAATATAATGCATGTAAATTAGCTTCTCGTGAAGATGTCATTATATTAGGTTTTCAAAATATAGATACAATCATTGAAGAACATTTAGCTGAAGATAAAAAAGAACGTGAAAAAGAAGAAGCTTATCAAAAAGAATTAATACTTGCTAAAGAAAATGCAGATAGAGCTAATGTTGCTAAAACAGAATTTTTATTACGCATGTCTCATGATATTCGTACACCAATTAATGGTATTATGGGAATGCTAGATATCGAAGATAAATATTTTAATGATATTGATAAATTAAAAGATTGTAGAACAAAAATTAGAGAATCTTCAAAGATACTACTTGATTTGATTAATGAAGTATTAGATATGAGTAAACTTGAATCTGGAGATATTTATATAGAACATGTTCCATTTGATTTACTAGAATTAAGTAAAGAAGTTTTTGATACGTTAAATAAACAAGCAAAAGATAAGGATATTACGATTATCCAAGATAATTGTGATGTGAAAATCACAAAATTAATTGGTAGCCCATTGCATATCAAGAGACTAATTATGAATATTGTTGATAATGCGATTAAATACAATAAAGATCATGGAAAAATCTATATAACGTGTAATTGTAATGTTTCAAGTGACAATAATCAAATAGCTAGATTTGAGTTCAAATGTCGTGATACAGGCATAGGAATGGATGAAAAATTCATGAATCATGTATTTGAACCATTTACACAAGAAAACATTTCATCACGTACTAAATATGTAGGTACAGGATTAGGAATGTCTATTGCTAAAAGTATAGTAGAAAAAATGAATGGTACAATTTCAGTAGAAAGTATAAAAGGTGAGGGTGCTACATTCTTTGTGACTATTCCTTTAGAAATTGCTACTTCTTTAGTGAGAGATAATACAACAAATACCGAATTAGAGAACAGTTCAATAGAAGGATATAACATTCTTCTTGTCGAAGATAATGAATTGAATATGGAAATTGCAAAGTTTATGCTTGAAGAAGAAAAAGCAAATGTAATTGAGGTATGGAATGGTCAAGAAGCAGTTGATATTTTTTCTGCATCTAAACCAAATGAATTTGATGCAATTTTAATGGATATTATGATGCCAATTATGGATGGATATGAGGCAACAAAGGAAATTCGTAATTTAGATAGGGAAGATGCTAAGAAAATACCGATTATTGCAATGACTGCTAATGCTTTTGCAGAAGATAAACAAAAAGCGATTATCACAGGAATGAATGATCATATTTCTAAACCTATAGATTCTTCAAAGTTAGTACAAATTATCTCTAAATATGTAGTAAAAAATAATAATTAATTTGTGAATAATTTGACATAAATGATTTTTAAATCTATTATTTTTATATGAACACGTTCATATAAAAGGTGATGTATGGCGAAAATTATAGAAAATGTCTATGGAAATGTACTAAAAGAAGGTAAACAAATTCTATTAACAGATGGTTATAATAAGATGACTTTACGTTTAGTTGCTTCTAAATGTAATATTGCGACTGGTACTGTATATAATTATTTCAAATCTAAAGATGAACTAGTCGCAACAATTATGTTAGATGATTGGATGAAACTATTAGAAAATACTAGTCCTAAATTAAAACATGCAAAGTGTATTAATGATGGTTTAGAAATTGTATTTCTTATGATAAAAGAGTACGCAAATATCTATCAAAATATATGGATTGAAAATAACCATTCATTAATGACATCAAATGATAAACATACATTATTAATTAATCAAATTAAGAATCTAATCAAACCTTTAAATATTCAAACAGACGAAAATTCTATTACTTTTATATGTGAAGTTATATTAAATAGTGCTATTAGGAATGATATTGCATATAAAAATATTAGACCGTATATATTAAAGATTATCGATGAGGAGGATATTTATGAGTAGTTTTGAAGATTTAAGAATAGTAGATAATTTTTATCAAACTTCATTGTTTTTTCCAATGCCAACAGTTGTAATTAGTACACTATGTGAAGATGGATCTACTTCCCTTGGTCCTTATTCACTAGTACAACCTTATTACATTGCTGGTAAAGATTATTATGCAATGTTATTAGAATGTCGAAATTCTAGTAATACTGCACAAAACATATTGCGTACAAAGAAATGTGCAATTAACTTTGTGAATGATAAGCGTAAAACCTTTAAAGAATGCGTAAAGTTATCTTGGCCTGGTGATAAACCTGAAGAAAAAATGCCTAAATGTAACTTTAAACTAGAAAAAAGCATGATTGAAGAACTAGACTCTAGTGATAAAAGACCAATGGTTGTTTCAGATGCATTTCAAGTCATTGAATGTACATGGATGGATAATTTAGATAATGCATCAAATGATAAGCC
>CAVAZS010000153.1:0-4500 GCA_963593385.1 Lachnospiraceae bacterium
GACAGGTGGCTCACGCCACACCGGACGGGCGGCTCTGCCGCACAAGAATATTCACTTTATTAGATAAATATCAATCAATGACTGATAGCCAAACGAAACTACAATAGATAAACAACAAATCATCAAAGCAAGAAACATCAAAAGACTTAATTTTGAGCTCTGTGATTTTATAAGTTCTGTACACCAAGAATAATGTTGGATTTTATACTGATCATTGGAAAAATCTTCCGTTTTTTGAAACGCAAGTACAACTCCTGTCCACATTCTATCAAAAATATCTACAGAATAAGATAAGATGCCTTTTCCCGGATCAAATATATAAACTTTATTTTTTCGAATTTTATAAACTACAATAAAATGATATTGTTGATCTTCATTGACAATATGAACCATTAAAGGTAAATGAACATGTTTTTTTTGTACCTCATTGTACAATTCATCCCAATCTGTTTGATATGCATTTGTCTTTAAGTGAAATATTTCAGCAGTCTTTACAATAGCTAATACACTTGCACCATTTTTATCCATTTTAATTTTTTCACGCACCGCAATCAAAGGAAGGCTGCAGCCAAACAAATTTAGTATTGTTGTCAAACAGGCTGCAGCACATTCATTTGCTTCATGCTGACGTACAAATTTTTTTTTTAATACTGCATTCATAAAATTGTATCATCCTTCTAGCAAAATATACGTTTCGCATTTTTGATAAAATTAAATTCTTTGCAATTTCAGTATCTGTTTATTCTGCCAAATACAGATTTATTTTCTGATACGCATCATTTGCTGCCGTTTGCAGATTACTGGAATTTGATAAATAATTTACAGCTTGCTCCATCAATATTTCAAATACTGTTTCATCATTCGTGGACGCTACAGATACTTGATCCAAGATATCTAAAATTGTTTGTATTTGTGTATCATCAAATTTTTCAATTTTAAGATTAATGTTGTTATTATTTTCCGCCAAACTCATTTCAAGATCATCCATGGCCTCAAGCTGTGAAATCAAACAATCGCGATTTACCGAAAGTCCAATACTCGAATCATTTTTTTGTCCTTCCTCTGAAAGGTAATAAGCTAAAAATTCTGCCGATGCTTCTTGTTTATTTGACGTTGCAGAAATCCCCATCACTGACATTGGGACATACAAAGATTCTCCATTTTGAGTTAATAATTTTGTTTGAATTGTCTGATCCGAATCAGATTTTCCATAAATAACCTGCAAATCATCTGTGTTAAGAATATATCCAAGCATTCGATCTGCACCTGCATACATCCTAAATGTATCTCCCATATCTTCCAACTGTAAATTTATATTAGTCAACAGCTGATACGTTTGCATGCCAGTTGATTCTGTAAACTGTGCATCACACTGTGTATCTAATATCTGTAAATTTTCTAGGAATTGTTCGATCTGTTCTATCGTATAATCCCCACTTTCATTTCTAGCCATATAGGAACGATATAATATAGTTGCCATACGACCATATAAATCACTTTTAAACTTCAATGTACTTTCATAGCTATATATTTTTTGAATATCTTCAACATTAATTGTAGATAAATCTTCTTTTCCTCCAACAAACATTAATGCAAATTTCGATGGAACAGCAAAAACACCATCTTCAGTCTGATATGTCTTTAAAATTGATTCAAACATTTCTGAACTTTGGTTTACAGACTCTAATATATCGTCTAAATTCATCAGCATATTTTTCTCTATATAATCATCTACCGATAGTCCATCCAATAATATTAAATCTGGTCCATCTCCTGCCAAAATATTTGTATTTAATAATTTAATGGCATCTGAGGTAGTTATTCCACTTTCTCCATCCATACCGCATTCCACAGTTATCTCCACATTAGGATGCGCATTTTCATATGCAGAAATTACTTTTTGAATTTCTGAATTATCTTGTAATGTATATAGTGTCAACTGGGTATCTATTTTATTTATTGATTTATCATACACATATTTAATAAGGTGTGCTTTGCCATCAGAAAAACTTAACCAAATTTCATTATTAATCATTGTCAATGTATTCAAATCAGTACCATCATTGTTCAAAGTTCCCTCAGCATTTATTCCTAGCGTAAGGGATCCGTCTTCATATAAATAAACACCATTAATATTTGCAAACACGATTTTGATTGAATCTCCACTATCGTCCACAATTATGTCCTGATTATTAAGGTAGTTATTGTTCATAAGATCATTTTCAGAATATCCGTATGATTCTACCAACTTCTTATACTGAATATTGAATTCTTCTAACTGATCATTTTCCTGCAACTGAACTCCAGAATTTCGATCATAAGCAACGATACCTGAATCAGTAAGTACATAAACTGTATTTTCTGTCTCATAATAAGACCACCAAGGTTCATCACTGTAATCACGTTCTCGCAAAGCATAAAAAATATTTCCAGAATTTTTATCCACAGAAAAAATTTGCATACCATCATCTGTCAATAAATCTCCATATTCAGAAAATTTCATACCATATATATTTCCATCTTCTGGAACAGAGATATCAAACTCTGTACAGTCTTTACCAGCAATCCGATATATAACTTGACTTAATTTATTACTTCCTTCACTCTCTGTTGACAAATTTGAAATATCATAAACTTTACAATATACAACTCCATCACAATCTATAGTTCCTATTATTTCGTAATTTTCTAAATCATTTGTAATTTTTTCCGGTAAATAATCAGTAAATCTATATTGAAATTCCCAATTTTTTCCTTCACTATCTATCTTCCATATACTTCCTTCATGGTAATTATTCTCAGCTGCAACAACTAAAACAGACCCATCTTTACACGCAACCATACTCTGTATAGAAATAATTTCGTCAGGTATGTTAATTTCCTCTTTTGCGAAAGCTGTCGATACTTCTTTTTGATTATTATTTTCTATGTTTTTATCGTGTCCACATCCAACAATTAGGCATGTCAAAACAAGCAAACATATAATACAAACTTTTTTCATTGCTAAATTCCTCACCTTATACTATTTTAATAGAATCACCCAGCATTACATGCTGGATGATTCTATCTTTCAGAAAATTACTTAAGATAATGAATGGTAATGTGTAGAGTAGTTACTAAAATGTGCTTTCTTTTTAGCTGTAAAAGCTGAATTTGCCGCACTCTGTGTACTTCCTGTTCCTCGAACTAACACATTATGGGTTTCCGTTGCTGCATACTTACTGCAACCTGAGCACCATGCCTTAACAACATATGTACCACCGACGACCTGTTTCATCTCTTCTTTGTTTAATTCTCTCATTTACTTTCTCCTCCTATTTTTTATTTGTAAAAAGCCCCTTACAAAATTAATAATATCATATATAATTTAGTTATCAAGGAAACTTTTTTAGGAAAAAGTGATGTTTTTTTAGTTATAAACTTCATTGATTTTTGTTGAATGCAGATGATTTGAATAAAGCTTTTCATGAACCTGCAAATTTCGGTAGAAATCAAGATTTGCCTCTGACTGAGTTGCTCCCTTTCCTCTTATCAATACACAATGCGTATCATAAGGATTTTTTTTATCACAACCATAGCACCAACTCTCAATAACATACGATGTACCTAAATTCTTTTTTATTACAATACTTCCAATACCATTCTCAGCGACTTCATACATAATATCCATACCATATGAAAAGTTTATCTGTTCGTTATCTTTTGCACTATATCGCTTTTGTTGAACAGTCGGATTTAAGAAATATATTCCTGTGATAAACGCAATCATTAATGAACAAGCTATTGCAACACGCCCCACTGTGCCTACATAGGTTTGACATTTTTCCACCCATTTTGCTCTACATATTAAAGCTTTCATTTTCCTTTTATGACTTTTTGATGTTTCAAGCGAAAATTCATGGCACTCTGGCATATTTTCTACTATCTTTTGATTCATCTCAGGCATAATTCGATATAGCCATTCATCTAATTTATCATCTTTTTTCACAATATAATGCCTTCCTTTCTCAAATTTTTTTTAATTTCACGTTTTCCTCGTAAAATACGTTGTCTTACTGTTATTTCTGTTATGTGTAACATTTTTGCGATTTCGCTATTATCATAACCGCTTCCATACTTTAACTGAAAAATATTTCGTGTCAATTCGGGCATTTTATCTAGTATCTGTTTTAATAGTGTGACTTCATGAATGCATTCTATATGATTTATTTCATCAGCAAATTCTCCATATACATTTAATGCATCCAAGGAAATTTCTACCTGTCGTTTTTGTTTTCGTAATATATCAAGACATGTTCGCTCAATAATCACCACTATATATCGCTTGGTTTCTTTTGGTTTGTCCAAATTTATCTTACCTATATTTTTTATAATTTTAACAAATGCTTCATGAACCGCATCTTCTGCAATTATCTGATCATGTAGCATTTCCATTGCTATATACAATAATCAATGTCATTTAGTTAAGCTTGTTTCAACTAATTTTGAGGTAGTTCTGAC
>CAVAZS010000154.1:0-4438 GCA_963593385.1 Lachnospiraceae bacterium
TCTTTATTACAAATGATATTGATGGCATTCTTTAATCCTTCAATATCTTTTTCTTTTACAGAGATTCCTGTATCTTCTGTAATGACTTCACTAGCTCCACCAACATTATATGCTACTACTGGAGTGCCACAGGAAATAGCTTCGATATTTACTGTAGGATAATTATCTTCGTGTGTTGGATTTAAAAAACAACTTGCAATGTTATAAAACTCTACTAACTGTTCTTTACTTTCTGTTCTTTCAAAACCAATGATATTACTTGGTAGTTTTTCTATTACTTCTTTTGGTAGTCCTACCATCACAATCTTGTACTCATCGTCTAAGATTTTAGCCACTTCTAGAATATCGTTATATCCTTTTCTTTCTGATACATTCATCGCTATACTTAAGATAATCTTTTTATCTTCTAGCCCAAGTTTCTTTTTCAAATCTGTTTCTACTGGCTTAAATAAATCTAAATCTATACCATTCGGTATAACTACAATCTTGTTTTCTTTTAAGAACGATTTCTTCGCATCACTTGCTAGCCACTTACTTGGTGTTACAAAAGTAATATTCGTTTTATTTTCTAATATCCTTTTCTTTCTATCATAATTTTCTTTACTTAAATCTCTAAACCAAGAATATCTTTTTCTTAGCTTACAATCATGACATTCTTCTATCCATTTATCACATCTAACATATGTATAATATGGACAATATCCCGTATATAACCAACAATCATGCATTGTCCATATAACTTTTTTATTCTTTTCATTCAAGTATTGAACTAAAGTTTCTAAGTTTACATCATGTCCATGAATGTTATGAATATGAACAATATCTGGATTCATTTCATCTAGTTCTTTAATGAGTTTCTTTGTTGAAGAAGCTGAATTAAAGCCATAGTTTCCTAGTATTCTAGATTTTAATGCATTCAGTTTAATTTCTTTTTTGCTTGAATAATTAATATATTTAGAAATATTAGAACTACCTTGCGTATAGTAAAGACGATTATCTATATTTTTACTATCTAGATAATCACTTATGTCTCTAGCTATCATTCCTGTACTTCCATTTAAGGAACTATTTATTTGTACTATCTTCATAATTTCTTCAATCTATTCTTTATATTTCTAAATTTTCTTTTAACTTCTTGATCATATATTCCCCATTGAATAGAGTAAACTCTGTTTAATGGTTTATCTAAATGTATCTCATCTTTAATCACATTAGGTTGTACGACATAGAAGTGTTCTGTATTACTATCTTCTATTTTCATTTTCCTTTTCTGGAAATGTACATAAGATACTTCATAATCTTTGTATATACCATTTTCATATTTCCAAAATAGTACTTTTCCATCTACATATTCAAAGTATCCATTTTGCATACTTCTATCTTTAGCATTTACAAACTTATATTTAAGTGAGTTCACATCAAAGCATTTTGAATCTTCATATTGGTTAATACCATTTTTTTGAATGATATAGGATATACCATTTCCTTTATGTGCTCCCCATTCATCAAAGCATCTTATATCATCTGTAGAATATACATCTTTATATGATTGACACTCAGAATGAGATAATGTTCTAAACCAATTATTTACTTCTTCACAATTTTTATACAAAGACATATGTCCTTCACAAAATATTCTTAGATACTTATCATCTTGTGGAATAAACTTGTTTAAATCACCTAATACCGTATCGATATCACAATGTCCCCAATAATCATAATCTTTTAAATATTCTTCAAATAACACGCCATATGCAGGTTTATAATCACATAATTTATATGGTTCACTTAAACAACTATCAAAATCAAATAATTCTTTTGCTTTAGCTTGTACTTCCTTAAATGTCATTTTTACAACTTTAATATTTGTTGCAGCAGGAAATGGATAATCAATATCTGTTACAAATAAGAAGTCATAATCTTTATTATGCATAGCTGAAGATAAAAAATAATCAAAATAATTAGGAAACTTTCCAAAATACGGTATTACAAAACAAGCCTTCATATCTACTCCACTAATAGTTATCTTCACTCATTATACCATCAGTAAAAGAATGCATATTATTACTTAAGTAGTCATTAGACCATTCAAGCATTCTTTTTACTGCCCTAGTATAATTCCAATCAGTTTCGATTGTTTGTTGTGCACTCTCTCGAACTGTATTTAGTTCATTCAAATGATTTATGATATATAATCCTCTTTCCAAGAACTCATCTGTATTTTTATATACAAAACCATTTTCTTTATCCTTGATTAAGTATGTACTACTACCAACTAGATTATTAGATAAGACTATGCATTTATGATACATTCCTTCATTTACAATGGCACCCCAACCTTCATAACGGTCAGAAGTCACAAGTAATAAATCTGTTTCATCTAGTTTATGTTGCATTTCATCATTACTAATCGATTCTGTTACCGTTACATATTCATATAATTCTTTTGCTTGATTTCTTATTTCTTCATATAAATCGCCAGAACCAATAATATCCATATGAAACTGAACATTATGTTCTATTAAATCCTTAGCAAGTTGTATTGCCAGTTCTGGATGTTTCCAACTAAGCATTCGACCACACCAAGTAATTTGTGGAATGTTATTTTCCTCTTTATGACATTCTTGCATAATAGGAAAATATCCCCATTTTAGTATTCTTCCTTTAAAGTTCTGGAATAGTTTCATATCTTCTTTTACATATCCACCTTGAGCAAGCAAATATAAATTATCTTTTTGATATCTACCAAAATGAAGATAAGAACCTACTAGTCTTTTAATATATGTTAATTTTGTTGTAGGAATTTTATATGGTCTTTCTGATACATAAAATGTTAGTTTCCCTGATTTAATTCTTTTTTCTAGTACTTTATCTATTGCACTACCACCATATATCACTACATCTGCGTTTAACACATCTTCTGTATGTTTTTGATATTGATCAATATATTTTCTTACTATAGGTTTCCATCCAATTTTCTTACGAAACTCTTCTATCTCAGTTGTTTCTAACGCAAGAAAATCGCCATTAGTTTCTTTAAAGAATTCATCTACCAAACCAATAGTATGACTATTAAAATAATTATTTACTAAGATAATACGATAACTCATCTTTATTTTTCCTCATCTTTAACAATTATCCAAGTACCTTGTTTACGACCACCAACACGCTTAATAACACCTTTTTCTTTTAATGATGCCACAGTTCTCTCTATTGTTCTTGACGACATGTTCATCTCTTCAGCTATCTTAACAGCTGAAATTGAATTATCTTTTCTTATAGCATCTAACACAACATTTTCTAAGTCTAATTCTTTTCCGACATCTTTTCCGACATCTTTTCCGACATCTTTTCCGACATCTTTTCCGCCAACATCAATTAAAGCACTTTCTAACGCATCAAATTTAACTGATACCATTTTAGCTTTTGTATCATATTCAGGTTTTGGAGCTCCAAGAGCATCACATGCATCATATATCTTTTGGATTCCTCTTCCCCAAGACTCTATATAACCTGCTCTAAAAAATGTATTTGCGATATCAGGGTTATATGGAACTGATTTACGATTTTTCAATAAATCATCTATTGAGCAATCAAAGGGAATACCATAGCAATTACTAACAAAAATTTTATCATCTTCAATACGAATTTGAATTGGTACACCTTCTGCATAATTATTATGAACTAATGCATTATAAACTGCTTCTCTGATAGCATCTCTAGCAAAAGGATATGTTTCTACTCTAATATCTTTTTCATAAGTTATCTTAGCTTTTAAGTATTTTAAATAAATTAAATCTATCACTTTATCCGCAATCCAGATTAATGATCCATTCAATTCATCATAATATTGTAAATCTGCACCTTGACCAAATTTTCCAACTTTTACATAAGCTCCTGTAACAAGTCTATCTGGATGAGGGTGAAATAGTAGAACAGCCGCTCTTTTTAGTTTTCCACCAACTGTCAAATTTAATTTATCTAATAATTCTCTATTAGAAATATTTAAATCTTCTGGTGTCATTCTTTTACTCTTAATAGCTTCTCTTCTAAAGATTTTAAAGCTTTCTTCATCTAAATCCTCATAAGAAAATCTATCTGTTATCATTTCATCCCATTTGTGTCCAGTACGCACCATTAAAAACTGAGTAAGCACATTCCCTTTTAGTTGTTGTTTTGTACTACCACTACGATAATGATATTCGCCTTTGTAATTAATAGGAAAGGCACTAGGAGAAACAATAATCTCAATATAATCTTTACCATCTTTTTGTAGTAAATTCACATCTTCTACTAGGCCTAATGTAGTTTGAATTTTATTAGGAATCTCTTCTAATAATCTCTTTGCATTTTTGACTCCTATGACATCTCCATTATCATTTACACCAATATAAATTTTTCCGCCACCAGAATTGGCAAAAGCAACAATTTCTTTTTT
>CAVAZS010000155.1:0-4375 GCA_963593385.1 Lachnospiraceae bacterium
TGAGAAAACTATATATTGTACACTCATTGTTAATAATGGGTTGATAAAGCTCCAAGCCATACCTAACACAGATCGTTTATATTTTGTTTTAAAGTCTCTAGATACTAATTGCTTTAATAAGAATGAATATTTGTTATGTAGCATGCATATTGCACGAATATAACTATTTTTACCTTTCTTTGCTTGTTTGAAGCCATGAGATGTATACAATGCAAGAACTGTAAATAAACCAATTGTGATTAGCCAATATGTTTTATAAAAGTTTAAATACTTTATACCACTCACTCTAACACATAAACTTCCTAAACCAACTTCACCATTTATTTGATAATAGTCATTAACTGAATTTCCATAATATAATCCGATGGCATTACCACTTGTAGCTCCTTGGCTAGTAATTGATAGCGTTAATGTTTCTCCACAATTAACATCTTTTACTTCATTTAAATTGACTGTTGTATATGTATTATCTTGTATTTCAGAACAAGCAATACTTTGATTTGCGATAATTTCCCCACTTTCATTTGATAATTCAAAGTTAATCCTACAGTTATTTTCTCTACCATATGTAACTGTCATAACCTCAATAGTGGATAAAGAATTTGCAGGAGAATTTAGCTTTTGAGTTACTGTTTCTTCGTCCACTAATTCTCTAATAACAGCATTAGCTGATAAAGCATCTGAAGTGGATAAAATATATTTAAATTGACTTCCTGCAGCAACATAAATCATGATTACTAAAATCCAATATATTAATCCTAATTGTATTAAAAACTTCTTTGATTTTTCAAAATCCATATTTCACCTTTAGCCTAAAATCATAAAACCCAAAAATCTATTCAAACCATAAATTAAATTTTTATGTTCTAAATAGAATTTCATTCCACTTCTTCTTTTCACAAAATGATTCAAAAATTGTTTATCTTCATTTGATAAATCATTACTATACACTTTTTCAAATAATTCAGCTTGTTTCTTCTTTTTTTGTATTTTATCTTTCAAAATATCTATATTTTTTAAAACGGATATTTTATATCTAGCACTTTTCACATCTTGTGCACCAACACTATTACCTACATGTTGTCTATATAGCATAGTACTTTTATTTATGTATGCTACTTCACCAAATCTAGAAGCCACAATAGCTAACCACCAATCATGCATAATAATAGAATTACTATCTTTGAACTTTAGCGCTATTTCCACTAGTGCCTTATTTGTACATACTGTACAACCTGTTACTATGTTTTGAAATAATAGTTTCTGATAATCTATTGATGTTGTATCTTGCTTCTGATAAGTCATCATAGACTTACTGATAATATTTAAATTACTATCTACTACTGTTTGATCTGTAAATACTAATAATGGTGTATCTTTTGTATTTTTTTCTTCTAGTTTTAATAGCTCATTCATTGATATTTCTATCTTATTTTTATTCCATACATCATCTTGATCACTAAACATAATGTAGTTTTCATTACACTTTTTCATTAGCCAGAAGAAATGATCTCTAGCATTACCAAAATGTATATTTGAAACTACCTTAGTAATCTTACTAGGATATGCAATAACATAACTATCTATGATTTCTACAGTATTATCTGTAGAGGCATCATCAGATATCGTTAGATGATAGTTTTCATAAGTTTGATTTAATATAGAATCTATTTGTTCAGCTACATACTTAGAACCGTTATAGGTTGCCATAAGTATTTCTACTTTTGGTTTATTTTCCATGACAACCTCCCTATTCTATTTCCTGAAAATCTTGCAACACAATCAAATATAAAATGGAGTAAGCTAGAATAATCCTTTTCTTTTATTAAATCATTACAAACATTCTTAAATAATGAACTACCTTTTGATACTTCACTAACATCATCAAATCTATGTTTGTATTTTTCTAATGTTCTACCCACGATATAATTTCTTTTAAATTGTTTATTAAAAGAAAAATCATGAGAGTGGTAAACTGTAGCCTCTGCATTATATACAAGCGTATATCCAATATGTAATAGTTTCTCTGCCATTAACATATCTTCATTCGTTTCTATTGGATAATCGAAACCTCCTACTTCTAAATAGGCACTTTTTCTATATGCACAACATACATCTGAAATACAAAAAGCACCAATACCATATTTATTAATATCAGTTTCATCCCATGTTCTAGAAGTAGGAAGATAATTATAATATCTAACTAATTTCTCATCTTTTTTTGCATAATCGTATGCCACCTGTCTTCCACTAACTGCCGCAACTTTTTCATTATCAAAAGGTTTTAGTAATTCTTCCATACAATTATGATGAATTGGTAAAGCATCTTGCGTCATTAGCACAATAAAATCATCATCCAGTTCTCTTATCGCTAAATCTCTTGTTTTACCATGATCAAAATCTTTCTTTTCTATTTCTTTTAATATTATGTTTTTATAATTTAACGATTGAATAACAGATACAGTTTTATCACTAGAAGCAGAATCAATGATAAATATATGATTTGGTATGATTGTTTGATTATTTAAAGCATCTATTAAATTACAAATCATTTTTTCAGCATTTAATGTTGGAATAACAATTGAATAACTCATCATATATTCACCTCCACTTTATCATTTAATCTGCTCCTTTAGCAGTTAACACACATACAATTGTCTTAAGTATGCACTTACAATCTAACCATAATGATATATTTTTTACATAATAGTATTCTAATTTTAAACGTTCATCATAGTTTATCTTACTTCTACCATTCGCAGCCCACCAAGATGTTAAACCAGGTTTTATTTGTTCATAAAGCTTAACACCACCATGTTCTTCTAATTCTCCTGGTATTAATGGTCGAGGCCCTACTAATGACATTTCTCCTTTAAAGATATTTATAAATTGTGGAAATTCATCTAAAGATGTTTTTCTTAATACTTTTCCTATTTTTGTAATTCTAGGATCATTCTCTAGCTTTTGATATTTTTCCCATTCTTTCTTATATTTATCTTGTTTTAATAATTCCACTAACATTTCATCAGCATTAGTATACATACTTCTAAACTTATAGAGTTGAAATTCTTTTCCATCTTTACCAACTCTAGTTTGTGTATAAAATAAATTTCCTGTATCCCTTGTACAAATATTCGCTATCTTAACGATAATCATTAATATAAATAAACAAATCATTCCTATTAGAGATAACAATATGTCAAATATTCTTTTAATCGAAATATAGAAAATCTGATAACTACTAAACTGCACTTTTACCTCCCCGGAACGAAATCCTCATAAGTTGTATTGTACTTCATATCCGTTATAAAATATAACTATATTTAAGGATATTCAATGATGATTAAAGATTTTCTATTGAACAAGAAAATATTCATAGCATTTTGGTTTGGATGTTTATATTTTCAACACTTTATAGCTCAATTACTATTAACTACATCTATTAGAACTACTATATGGCATATACTTTGGGTTATTTATGCAATTTGGACTGTAATCATACTAATCTATGATATTTATAAAAAGAATATTAATTTTAAAGATAAAAAGATACTGACACTTAGCTTATTTGCACTTATAAATACAATTAGTTTATTTCTATTTAGTTCTAATCACAGTGCATACTATATTTTTGCATTAGCAACTTTATATGCACAATGTTTCATCTTTTATACATATGACAACAAGAATGAGATTAAAGACTTATTTATTAAATTAGCTTATATATTTGTTGGTATTGTTAGTATTTATACAATTGTTTCTTTAGCATGTTATGTTTTAGGTTATACGTCCCTTACATTACCTAATGGTTCCATAATCAAAATGTTAGGTGATCAAACACTTGCTCATAATAAACTTAGATTCATGGGATTATGGACATGGTATACAACCGCAAGCTTTAATTGTTATACAGCTATTTTATTTAGTCTTTACTTTTTAGATTTAAATAAAAATAAGATATTTCATATTACTATGATTATTCTTAATACTATTATGATTTATCTAACAGATTCTAGAAGCTCTTTGATTATATTAGCTTTTATATTCCTATGTGGCATTTCTTTTATTTTAAGAAAGAAATTATCCACAAAAAAAATACTACATATCGCTCTTATCGCTGTAGTATTCAGTATTCTTTTTGTAGTATTGAAGATTATATCTAATTCAGAATTACTATCTATGCTTATGTCTGATCCATATAATGTATTAAACGATTTATCTTCTCTAAGATTAAATATGCACGTAGGTATCATTCAACATATGAAGGATTCTTGGCTATTAGGATATGGTTATTGTAATAATGATTTTGTAGTATCTACTTATAGTATTCCTCATCCTCACAATGTATTTATGGCCACATTACTCTATAGTGGTA
>CAVAZS010000156.1:0-4237 GCA_963593385.1 Lachnospiraceae bacterium
CCCCTAACACTTTATAAGTTTGTTTTATAGAAAGTGCTTCATCTTCCGATGGTTTTTCTTTATATACAGGAATTAAAACAATACATTTTTTACTTTTCCTCATAATCATCTCCCCACAAAAAACATTACTTATTCAAGTTTTTAATACCCTTCCAATTAGAATCTTTGTCACTAAGAATTAAAGGTGTACCATCTCTCATTGCATCTTTTGCCTCATTTAAGTTAGGCCATTCAATACCAATATCTGGATCATTCCATATAATTCCACCTTCATCATTAGGATGATATAACTCTGTTACTTTATAGCAGAATTCTGCTTCATCACTAAGTACTAAAAATCCATGTGCAAATCCCTTAGGTATTAGTAGTTGATGTTTGTTCTCAGCAGATAATATATGACCATACCATTTACCATATGTTTTAGAACCTTCTCTAATATCTACCGCAACATCAAATACTTCACCTCGAATCGTTCTAACCAACTTACATTGAGAATACTGTTTTTGGAAATGTAATCCTCTTAATACCCCTTTTGTAGACATAGATTGATTATCTTGTACAAATTGAACATCAATCCCTGCTTCTTTAAAATCATGCTCATTGTACGTTTCCATAAAGTAGCCTCTGCTATCCCCATGTACTGTAGGTGTAATTAAACATAATCCCTCAATGCCATTAATATCTTTTTCTACCCTTATTTGCCCCATCTTAGTTTTCCTTATTCACTTCTTTTAAATATCTACTTAAAGCATCTTGCCACGTAGGTAATGGTGTAAAACCACTCTCTACTAGTTTGCTCTTATCTAATCTACTATTAAAAGGTCTTTTTGCTTTACTTAGACCATATTCTTCACTAGTTACAGGTATGACATTAGTGGAATATCCTGCTTGTTTATATATTTCTTTTGTGAAATCATACCAACTGATATAACCACCTTCGTTAGTCGCATGGTAATACCCATATTTCTCACTTTCATTCATATCAATAAGTAGTCTAGCTAAGTCATAAGTATATGTAGGAGTACCAATTTGATCATTTACTACTCTTACTTCATTGTGACTCTTTCCTACTTTAAGCATTGTCTTAATAAAATTGTTCCCATTTAATCCAAATACCCAAGCAATACGAACAATAAAGTATTTACTTAGTGTTTTACTTACCATAAGTTCTCCATCTAATTTTGTTTGTCCATAAACATTTAGTGGCGCATAATCTTTACAATCAGGAATCCACGGTTCTGTGCCTAGTCCATTAAATACATAATCTGTACTAATATATGTCATCTTACAGTTAAGTTCTTTACAAACATTCGCAATGTTTTCTGTACCATTAACATTAATCGCTTTTACTTTAGCTAAATTGTTTTCTTCTTCTGCTGCATCAACTGCAGTCCAAGCAGCACAATGTATAACAGCATCTGGATGTACTTCTTTAATTACTTTTTCTACAGCTAATTTATCTGTAATATCTAATGAAACATAAGGTGCTTGAATCACTAAAGTCTCATCTTCTACACCACTATATTTATCTTGAATATCTGAGCCTACTCCAACATGACCTCTTTTTAAGAGTTCATTCATTACATCATGCCCAAGTTGACCATTTACTCCAGTAACAAAAAATTTCATATCTATCTTTCCCCATATATCTTTTACTAGTATCAAATATTTTTAAGACTTATCTCTTTTTAGAATCTTCTGTTTTAGCTTAATTATTCTTGATTTGAGTGCTGAAATAACTCTTTTACTAAATCCTTTACTTTTAAACACAATAAGATTTGCTGTAACATTTTTACTATTTAGAGACACATCTATAGTTCTATCTAAATCATCTAACAACTTATTACTGCAATTCTCTAATGACATATATGTACAGATTTCTTCATTAACAAGTTTTCGTTGTTGTTCTAAGTTATCTCTATGTTCAATTAAATCTTCTATCGTTTTTACCCAAGCATCTGTTTCATTTGGTAACATTGTGCCAAGCCCATATTCTTTATTAAATCTAAGGTATGGTCCTTGATTTGAATAAATAGGATATATACCTACTTCTGAATATTCGATAATTTTTATGTAATGCTTACAACTATGAAATTCACTATCTGGCATTGGTGCAAGTCCTATATCCCAATCCAAACTATTTAATTTTTCAATATATCCTTTGTAAGAATCACTATAACTAATACATTTAGCATTTAATTCTTTCGCAAAGCTTGGTATCGCACCAAAGAATTCTATTTCAACTTTTTCACCATATTTATTCTTTATCGTTTTCAAAGTATCATATAGTATCGTTTCTACATCATGTGTTCTATCTATAGATCCAGCGAATCCAATTTTGACTGCTTTATTCGAGTTATGTGCTTTATAAGCAAATGGATAAACTGTAGGCTCTTCTATTTGTATTTGTTTCTTACCTTCACCATATTTTTCTAATAATTTTGGGGATGGTGAAATTAGTGCTTTACTCATTTCAATCATCTTTTGGATATTATTTCTAATATCACTTTGACCGTAATAAGATGAACTACTTATTTCTTTAGGTATATTCAACAAATCATCATCGATAATATAAATAATATATTTATTTGCTTTATATAAAATTTCTGTTAGTTTTCGTTCATACCAACTATCTAATCTTCCTATCACAACAATATTTGCCCAATTTAAATCTTCAGAAGTAACTTCATAAACTGTACGACTTCTATAATCTAGTTTTTGATGTTCTGCTAAATATTTAAATTGCTCATCCCCACAAAGGATAAGTGACGGTATCATCACTCTATACAGTAAGAGAACCTTATATTCCTTCATACAAATCACATACCTCCTTTGTATTTCCAAACTTTTGTAAAACACC
This sequence comes from Lachnospiraceae bacterium, assembly GCA_963593385.1. Taxonomy (GTDB): domain Bacteria; phylum Bacillota_I; class Bacilli_A; order Erysipelotrichales; family Erysipelotrichaceae; genus Bulleidia. The sequence goes on from CAVAZS010000156.1 coordinate 2,861, forward strand.
ATGTTCAATCCAAGCAACACGATTGCACATAGATCTTATTTGACTAATATCATGACTCACAAATAATACTGTAGTACCTCCACCCATTAGCTCCATCATTCTCTTTCTACTTTTATCTTGGAAATCCGAGTCCCCTACAGAAAGTACTTCATCGACAATTAGTATTTCTGGTTCAACAACTGTCGCAATAGAGAAAGCAAGTCTAGCAATCATACCACTAGAATAATTTCTTAAAGGCATATCCATAAATTGCTCAATTCCCGAAAATTCAATAATTTCTTTTTCTTTATCACGAATAAATTTTTCAGAATAACCAAGTATTGCGCCATTTAATAAAATATTTTCTCTACCTGTCATATCCATATCAAACCCACTACCAAGTTCAAGCATAGGAGCGATATTTCCATATACACTAACATTACCTTCTGATGGTTTTAATATTCCAGATATTATTTTTAAAAGCGTACTTTTACCAGCACCATTATGACCAATAAGACCAACAACTTCGCCTTTTTCTACATCGAAAGATACATTTTTTAAAGCCTCAAATTCCGAATAATTCAAAGTTCTCTTTATCTTTCTTATAATAAATTCTTTTATACTATTAACTCTATCGTCTGCCATTCTAAATCGCATAGACACGTTATTCACTTCAATAATCTTGTTCATATCTTCACCTAAATATATAGTACAAATTTATCTTGATTCTTTTTGAATACATATAATCCTAATGCAAGTACTATAACTGCACTAATTAAGCACCATAAATAAGATAAAGGTTCTGGTGAAATACCATTAATAATACAAGTTCTAGCAAATGTTATATATTGATACATTGGATTCATATGAAAAATTGTCAACATTTTACTTGGAATAATATTTTCTGTATAGAAAAGTGGTGTAAAGTACATCCAAATCATACTTACAACACCCCATAAAAATTGCGTATCTTGAAAAAATGTCATCGAAGTAGCTAATAGTAACATCATACCTAGCACAAACATCGATAAGCATATAATGTCAAAAATGAGTAACAATAATGAAATCTTAAATTGTGTTCCGGTTATAATCATCACTAAAACTAATGGAATTAAGGAAAGTCCTAAGTTAATTAATGATGAGAATAATTTTGATGTTGGATAAATATATTTTGGTACATATACCTTTTTAATTAATGCAGCATTGCTTGTGATTGAAATAAGTCCTTGATTAACTGCATCAGTAAAAAAGTTATAGAAAACTACACCTGTCAACAAATATACAGGATAGTTAGGAGTATCGGATTTAAAGATTGTTGAGAAAACTATATATTGTACACTCATTGTTAATAATGGGTTGATAAAGCTCCATGCCATACCTAACACAGATCGTTTATAT
>CAVAZS010000157.1:0-4214 GCA_963593385.1 Lachnospiraceae bacterium
GAAATATTATTTATTTTATCTTTTACTTACATTTTAGATGGAAACCAAGCTGCAGCTATATTTATTGCTTTATTATCATTTTTAACTGTTATTACCGACTTATCTATTTCTTCATTTAAGAAACATTATTTATCTTGTTTATTATTTTCAATTGCTTTTCTGTATTTATCCTATATCTTTCGTATAGAAGAAAGCGTTAAAGGATTTAATATTATTGTTTTATTACAATCATGCTTATGCAGTTTCATCGCAGAATATAGCTTTAGAGAATTGAGATTTATATGTAAAATCAATCTTTACCTATTTGGGACATTTATTTGCTTAGCCTTTGTACTACTTGATTTATATGATGCTTTTTTCTTCCAAAGAATCATCATGATTGTTTTAATCTTCTGCCCATATTTCACTAGTTACTTACAAAAGATTATGGCAAATATCTCTTTTAACTTAACACAAAAAAGTATCCGTAAAGATAGATAATTAAGTATGAATTTTGTACAATATCTATATTTATTGGGGAAATCGTATGACAAATTTGTTAATAAAAAAATTTATTAAAAATAGTGAAGAAATAAATAATCCAAGTGTTAGATTAGCCTATGGTTTCTTAAGTGGAATCGTAGGCATTATCTGTAATGTATTTTTATTTATTCTTAAATTTATTATAGGAACTTACATTCACTCTATTTCGATTATTTCAGACAGTTTTAATAACTTATCCGATAGTTTAAGTAGTGTAATTACTTTATTAGGTTATAAAGTCGCTTCTAAACCAGCTGATCAAGAACATCCATTTGGACATGGTCGAATGGAATATGTTGCTAGTTTTATTGTCTCAAATATTATCTTTGTTGTCGCATTTGAGCTATTTACTTCTAGCATTCAGAAAATCATTCATCCAGAAGTTATTCAATTTTCTTGGTTATCATTTTTCTTATTAGCAGCATCTATCTTAGTAAAAATATGGTTAAGTCGTTTTAATTTTGTATTAGGTAAAAAGACAAATAATATTGGAATGTTAGCCGTAAGTGATGATGCAAGAAACGATGTATTTGTTACTTTAGCTACAATTATTGCATTACTCTTTTCTAAGGTCAGTTCATCAATTCCTTTTGATGGTATCGCTGGTTTAACAGTATCAATTGTTATTTTCTGTTCTAGTTTTGGTATAGCAAAAGAAATCATTGGAAAATTATTAGGTAATCCTATATCTAAAAAAGAAGCAGAAGAAATTGAAAATATCATATTTGAATATCCTGAAATAAAAGGTGTGCATGATTTAATGATTCATGATTATGGTCCAGGAAGACAATTTGGTTCGGCACACGCTGAAGTAGATGCTAAAATGGATTTCTTACATGCACACGATATTATTGATGATGCGGAAAGAAAGATACATGAAAAAACCGGCGTTATGATGACATTACACTTAGATCCTATTTCTTTAGATGATCCCCTAGTCCAACAATATTTAGGTGAAGTAAAAGAAATTCTAAAGTCTATTGATTCATCATTATCTGTACATGATTTTAGAATCGTTACTGGTCCAACACATACAAATTTAGTATTTGATATACTTGTACCTTATACTTGTACTATTTCTACAACACAAATTGAAGAACGAATCAATTCTTCTTTAAGCCATCACAATAAACCAATTTATACAGTAATTACTTTTGATCATAAATATATTTCTGAAACAGAGGATGAAGATGAATAAATATAAAAATAACTTAATTTTATTAATAACCGCGATGATTTGGGGTGGAGCTTTTATTGCCCAAAGTTCAGGAATGGATTATGTTGGTCCATGGACTTTCACGTGTGTTCGCTCCTTCGAAGCCGCAATATTCACTTTAATTAGTTATCCTTTAATTAAAAAGATTGTACCAACACTTTCTTCATTCGATAAAAAGAAGACGATAATTGGTGGCTTATGTTGCGGTTTAGCTTTAACTCCTGCAACAATTTTCCAACAAATAGGTATTCAATATACTACTGTTGGTAAAGCTGGATTCATTACTGCACTATATTGTATTATTGTTCCATTTTTATCTGTTTTCTTAAAAAAGAAAGTAACATTACAAACTTGGATTGCCGCAACAATTTCTCTAATTGGTTTTTATTTTTTAAGTATTAAAGATTCTTTTTCTTTAGCTAGTGGTGATATTTACATGTTATGTTCTGCATTTTTCTTTGCGATACATATACTTGTCATTGATCATTTTACGACTAAAGCAAATGGTGTATTAATGTCTGCTACACAATTCTTTGTTGTAGGTTTGTTATCGTTAGCTCCTTCCCTTATTTATGAAGAACCTAGCTTAATCCATATAAAAGAAGCTATCATCCCTATCGTTTATGCAGGAATACTATCAAATGGTGTAGGTTATACGTTACAAATTATTGGTCAACGTGGTGCGGATCCTACTATTGCAACATTAATATTAAGTTTAGAATCTGTATTCTCTGTAATTGGAGGATTCCTAGTTTTGCATGAAGTATTAACATTAAGAGAACTATTTGGTTGTTCCCTAGTATTTATTGGTGTGATACTAGCACAAATTAAAAAGTAGAGCTTTTATCTCATAGCTCTACTTTTCATTTTAGTTATTTAGCTGCTTCAATCATTAATGCAGTAATTTTTTTAGCATATTCTACAGGATCTTTGATGTCTAATCCTTGGATTAATAACGCTTGGTCATATAGAACACTTGCATATTCTTTAACTGTTTCAGGATTTTCCTTATATAGTTTTTCAAGTGTAGCAAATATAGGATGACTTGCATTAATTTCTAAAATCTTAGAAGCTTTCATACCACTATTTGCTGGATCTTGAGAAAGAATCTTTTCCATTTCTAATGACATACCTGCATCTGCTACTAAGCATACTGGATCATCTTTTAAACGAGAAGAAATACGAACTTCTTTAACATCATCGCCAATAGCTTCTTTCATTGCTTCAAGCATATCTTTACTTTCAGCTGTCTTTTCTTCACGTTCTTTCTTTTCTTCTTCTGTATCTAAGTCCAAATCACCTGTTGTAATGTTTTTGAATTCATGACCATCAAAGTTACGCATCATAGAAATACTGAATTCATCTACAGGATCTGTAAAATACAATACTTCATAGCCTTTATCAATAACCTTATCTAATACTGGCAACTTCTTAATTTCACTTAATGTTGTGCCACTTGCGTAATATATTTCTTTTTGATTTTCAGGCATTCTTGATACATATTCACTTAAAGAAACATATTTATCTTCTTTACTTGATTCATACATCAATAAATCTTTAAGCTTTTCAGCATTCATGCCAAATGATTTATAAATATCATATTTAATATTCTTACCAAATTGATGGAAGAACTTTTCATAGTTTTCACGGTCATTTTGCATCATATCAAGTAATGCTGCATGAATCTTCTTTTCAATTGAATTAGCAAGTGCTTTAACTTGTTTATCTTGTTGTAAAATTTCACGTGAGATATTTAAGCTTAAATCTTCACTATCTACTAAACCTGTTACAAAGCGATAACTTTCTGGTAATAAATCTTTCGCTTTGTCCATAATGAATACACCTTTTGAATATAGTTGTAAGCCACCTTCAAAATCTGTGTTATAGAAGTTATAAGGCATAGTAGAAGGAATAAATAATAATGCTGTATAAGAAATATTTCCTTCGACCGTATAATGAATAACCTTTAGTGGATCTTGCCAATCATTAAACTTAGCTTTATAGAATTCATTATATTCTTCTGTTGTTACGGATGAAGGTTTTTTCTTCCATAGCGGAATCATTGAGTTTAATGTTTCTGTTTCTACAGAAGTAATTGTTTTTGTTTCATCTGTAGGATCTGGAATACTCTTTTCTACTTCCATTTGAATTGGATAACGTACATAATCAGAATATTTCTTTACTAGACTACGAATTGTACTTTCTTCTAGATATTCAGAATATTTTTCATCTTCTGTATCATCTTTAATATGTAATGTAATCTTTGTACCGATGGATTCTTTTTCTGTTTCAGAAATCGTATAACCATCTTCTCCTGTACTTTCCCAAATATATGCAACATCACTATTTACTGATTTTGATTCAACAGTAATTTTATCCGCTACCATGAAAGCACTATAAAATCCAACACCAAATTGACCAATGATATCAATATTTTCATCTGACTTTTCTAAGTTATTTTTAAAATCTGCTGATC
>CAVAZS010000158.1:0-4134 GCA_963593385.1 Lachnospiraceae bacterium
AATAGTTTTCGTAATGCAATCCGTTTATCAGTAATCTTTATTCCACAATCGTTAGTAGATTGATAAATACCTTCATTGTCATATAGTTCAGCTACAGCAGTTGTTAGCATATCTTTATCTTTAGCATCTAAATCAATAACAATCCAATTAGGTTCATTTTTGATTTGCTTAACAATATCTGCTAGTAATACTGTTTTCCCACTGCCTCTAACACCAGTAATGATATATGTTTGATTGCTTGGCTCATCTGCTAAAAACATATCTAAAATATTGTTAGTAGACAAACTTCTATCAATAAATTGCTTGGGCTTTTTTCCGAATGAAACGGTGTAGGGATTACTTGTCTTTTGCATAGTGTTGTTCCTCTTTCTAAATTTTATTATTTGTTATTATTTATATCAATATATATTATTTGTTATTTTCTTTTATTATTTTTCATTATAACTAAAGAAGGGATGATTATAAAAATAATATCTATGAGAGATTTGAAAAATACTGATAATAGTCTAAAAATGTATTGAAGAAAATGAAAGAATAACTGATAAAAAAGTTATTCCAAAAATAGGATGTAAAATTGTGAGATAATTCAAAGATATTTAAAGGAAAGTAAAGTTTCCCCAATATTCGGGTATGCTTATCCGAATATTGGGGAGAAGCTTTGACATGCAAAAGTCATCATTATTACTTAGTGAGAATTTTTAAATTTTTGCGTAAAAAAGTGCGTGATAATCAACTTTTTTATGTTGACGGCGCCAACGGGGGGGTACTACAATTACTGTGTATACAGAAAACGAAAGTGGGGTCAAAATATGAACAAAATACTAAAAACGTTACTAACAGTTGTTTTATTTTTCTTTGTTGGTACAGCAGTAAATGTAAAAGCGGAAGGTAATGTTGCTGAAATTGGTGATGTAGAATATGCAACATTGAGTGATGCAGTTGATGCAATTAAAAATAATGAACAAAAAACAGGTGAAATAACATTGCTTGCTTCTGTATCTGGTGAACAGATAAATTTAAATGATAAAGATTTAAATGTAACGATTGATTTAAATGGACATGATATTTCTAGTGAGAGTCAACCATTTCTAATTAATAATGGTTCACTTACATTAAAAGGTAGTGGAAATGTATATGAAACCAAAGAAAACCAATATGCTGGAATTGTGATTAGACCAAATTACGCTAAATTGGAAGATGGAAAAATAGAAGTAAATGTTGGAAAAGATGTAACTGTTGCAGGGTGGGCAGGTATATTTATTAGTTTTGATCCTAGCTTAACAACTCGTTACAATGGCAACGTTGTAGTTAATCTTGAAGGAACAGCGAAATCTCCAGGAATGGATAGTCATACTGTAGTTGGGCATGGCATTTATGTAAATGGTGAGTTAAAAAATACTAATGAATATGCAAATATAAATTTGAAGGATGGCTCTAAAGTTATTGCAAGACATGTGGAAAATGGAGATAGTGAAGGTTTATATTTAGCTGGATATGCGAAAACAACAGTAGGTAATAATGTTGAAGTAAAAGGTAGTGGATCTGCTATTGAAATTCGTGCAGGTATTTTAAATATTAATGGCGGTTCATTTACGTCTACATATACTGGTGATACAGAAACTAAACCAAATGGTAGTGGTTCAACTACTGTTGGAGCAGCAATTGTTATTGCTCAACATACAACTAAACTTCCTATTGAAGTAAATATTACTAATGGAGAATTTGTAGGATCTACTGCTTTGTATGAAGTTAATCCGCAAAATAATAGTTCAGATGATATTAATAAAGTGAAACTTAATGTTACAGGAGGTACATTTACTTCTACTTCAACAACATCTCCTGTAGCTGCATATAGTCAAGATTTCACTTCGTTTGTACAAGGTGGATCATTCTCAAGTGATGTATCTAAATATCTAGTTGAAGGTAATGAAGTAGTTAAAGTTGGAGATAAATACAAAGTTGTAACTGATGGTACAAATACAGTAGAAGTTACAGCTAATACTCTTGCTTATGATGAACAAGTTGTAAATCATATTCAAAAATATGCAACTTCAGATGAATTAGATGAAATTGAATCTATTGAACCTATAGTATTAACAGCTGGTGATACTTATGAAGAACATGATGTTACTAAAGAATGGGAAGCTTCTGATTATAAAAAGGCTTTTGACGAATATCTAAAAGATGTTGAAAATGTAGATGAAGTTATTCCTTATAATATCGCACTACATGTTACTGATAAAAAAGGAACAAATGATTTAATTGATGAATTAGATGAGAAATTAGATTTTACGTTGTTCTTAAACGATGCTTCATTAAGTAAAGTGAAAGATAAGAAGTTTACACTTTATAACATCTATTACAATCAAACAGATAAAAAGTTTGAGGTTACTCCTGTAACAAGTGAAAAGACTACAGTGGCTGGTAATTCTATTTCTTTTGCAACAGATAGATTCTCAGTTTATGCTCTAGTTACATTTAAAGAAGTAACTCCTACACCAACACCTACTGCTTCTAGTGAAACAAAGAAATCTAGTGGTGGATGGGATGATGGTGGACCATTCACAACAGATACATGTGGAAATGTATTTGACCGTTGGGGTAATAAGATTTATGAAGCTAAAGGATGTAACGTTGGTGGATATAATCTAGTTAGAACTTCTGTTGAAGACTAATTCGAAATAAACAAAATGAAAAGATGGTTAAATGCTTAGCCATCTTTTTGAATACTAAAATTTAAAACGATTTAATGAACTAGAGATAGATCCTTTGATTAAGATAGATAACTTATCTACAATCATTTGAGGATCTTCTTTCATGTCTCCTTTAATCCAATCAAGCATGATGCCAATAAAGATATATCCATATATTCTAGCGATAAATGTTTTATCTTCATCACGTACAGATATGTTTTTCGCTTCTTCTTCGATAACACCCATTAATAAGTTATCCACAAGCGGTGTTAAATATACTTCTACTTGTTTTTGATCAATATAGTTATAAACATTCATGATAAACGGTTTGTTTTCTTTTACAGCTTCAAATATCTGTAAGAAACCTGTTTCCCATGTATCATGTGTTTTCTTTTCTTCTAATGCTTTTTTGGCATCTTCTAGACATGACCATTCTACTAAGTCATAAATATCTTTAAAGTGATAATAGAATGTCATACGGTTAATACCACAATCTTCAGCTATATCATTAATTGTTATTTTCGTTATAGGTTTTTTAAGTAGTAAATTTTTTAGAGATTGTTCTAAAGCTCTCTTTGTGACTTGGGACATAGAATACCTCCATTCACTATTATTATAACGAAATATTTAGGAATTATCTTTTAACGATTTTGTAGTAAACATTTGTTGTCATACGATAAATGAAATAATACAGTAATGCAAATACAGCAATAGTAATCACATCATATTTTAGTAATATACGAGGATCCATTATTGCAAATCCCACTAACATGCTTTGTTCTATATGAAATGCTACGGATACATGGATTATCGCAACAATTAAAGGTAAAAAGAATAGGGTGATAATTTGCGAGTTAATACATTTCTTTACTTCATCTTTGCCTAAACCAACTTGTTGTAAGATATGATATCGTTCTAAATCATCATATCCTTCTGTGATTTGTTTGTAATAAATCATTAATCCTGTTGCTAGCACAAATGCTAATCCTAAGAAAAATCCAACAAACAATAAGTTACCATATACTTCTTTAGTATTTGCTATATCTTCTGTGGAAGAAGAAGCTGTACCTGTAAGATTCACACCATGATAATTGCTACTAGCAAACATCTCTCTAATAGAATTAACAGTACTAGTAATATCATCAGTTGTATCGAAGCAATAATCATATAATAGTACAGATGAGTAAAGATCACCTTTTTCGGCAAATAAATCATTAATAAATGCTTCATATACTGTCATCGTATATTGGCTTTTACTCGTAGCAGGCATTTTTAATTCACTAGTATGAATAACTTCATCCACAATATAGGTTTTATCGGTTACTTCTATTGTTTGGATATCTGTATCACGATTCGAAATGAGAATGATATGACCTGGTTCTAGTTGTTTATTTTTTAATTCATCATAATATTTCATTCCTGAAGATAAATTATAGAAGGT
>CAVAZS010000159.1:0-4067 GCA_963593385.1 Lachnospiraceae bacterium
TCATTGGTGGACTTGGTGGAGCAGTAGCGGAATGCTTAAGTGAAAAATGTCCTACACCAATGCTAAGAATTGGTGTTAGAGATAGATTTGGTGAATCTGGCCCAGCTAATGAATTAATTCATAAATATGAGTTAGATGGCGAAGGCATTTATAAACAGGTTAAAGCATTTCTTACTAAATAGTTAATCAAACTTCTTACACATTTATAGATTTGTTATAATTGTGTAAGAAGTTTTTTTAGGAGTAAAACAATGAGTGAATTAAATGATGAAAAACCAGTTGAAATTATTGACCCTTGTACAATCAATATTTCAGATTTACCACAAGGTGAAAAGCCTTATAAAAAGCTAAATGGAAAGCCTTATACATCTATATTTGTTATATTCATTTTAGGTGTTCTTTTATTTGTATTTATACCATCAACATGGATGTTAAGTTTATTTATGATTGCTTTATCACTATTGTCTTTTTATGCGACAAAAAATTATATTCAATTTGAATTCTATGATTCTTATTTTGTAATTTATCCTGTCAAAGCAGATGGAACATGCATGAAAGTGAATTATGATGATGTGCTTGAATGGACTGTAGCTGAATCTCAAGGTAGTTCTAATACATTAACACTGCGATTAAATAATCCATCTCGTGTCAAACTAATCCCAGTTTATTCTGTAAATGCTTTATATGGCGCAATGAATAAGAAATTAGCAGAAAAAGAAACAAATTATCAAAAGCGTGAAGAATTCCGCAAAAAAACTGCTAATTGGAAATGGTTCTGGCAAAAGAATAAAAAATAAAGGATATCTCTATGGATGCGAATGAAAAAAGAATGATTATCATCAATAGTATTTTCAGCCTTTGTAGCAACATGGCATCTGTATTTTTAAATGTATTTTTATATACGTATACAGGTACATTATGGTCTATGGCTTTATATACTATTTTACGTATTGGAATGTTTCCAATATTTTTTCCTATTGCGGGTAAAATTGCATATAAAAGAAAATACTCTTTCACTTTGATTGTTGGTTTAATCTTATTTTCATTCCAATTATTTTTTGTTTTAGCTTTAGAAAAATATCTCGGTACTTATCCTATATTAATTTATATCTCTGCTTTATTATTTGGTGCTGCAGAAGGATTTTATTACTTAAGTATCAATACATTAAATCAACTCGTCACAACAAGTGATAATGTTGGTTTATATCTAGGCTATGTAGGTATTGGACAATATGCAATGAATTTAATTGCACCTCTTATTGCGGCATTTATCATTGATCATTCTTCAACAGATAAAAATGGTTATATTTTAATCTTTCAAATTGTATTAGCTGTTTATTTACTTCTAGCAATTATCGCATCAAGAATTACAACTAAAGCTAGTCCAATTCCTTTTTCTATCAAAAAATGTTTTGATTTTAAACATACTCGATCTTCTTGGAAAATTAGTCTAACGACTTCATTTCTATATGGCATTCATAACTCAATGTCTCTAATTCTATCAGGATTAATGTTATATGATGCATTAGGTAGTAGTGGGTCTTTATATAGTAAATTACTCGCTTTATTTTCTATTCTTTCGATTATCTCTTTTGCAATATATAATGCTAAGACAAAATCAAATCAAATCATTAAGAAATATGTGCCATCTGGATTTCTCATGGCCTCCGCAACAATCATTATGGTATTTTTCGAAAATCTATTTGGTGGTATTTACTATGGTATAGTGAACGCATTATGTAATGCGCCATATAACAATGGCTATAATATTCTTTCCATGAATGCTGTAAATGAATTTCAGAAAGAAGAAAACATAACAGGAAGAGTTATTGCTAGAGAAATCGTTTTATCTATTGGAAGAATTGTAGGAATGAGTTTAATTATCATCTTATCTCTTCTATTTAAAGATAATTACATGTTAATTGCAGTACCTATACTATCAATTTTTGCTATTATTTGTCCTTTATATACCAAAGCAGTTTATCCAAAAGAAAATTAAATCGTTTTATATTCTAGGCACTTTACAGGAAAATATTGTCTTCAATTTCTTCCGTAAAAAAATTACGGGATATTATTGACCGTAATTTTTTTACGGTTATAATGAAATTGAGGTGATATTATGCTTAAACATTTTACTGTTAATAATTTCAAAAATTTTAAAGATAATTTAGATATTGATTTTTCAGACGTTAACGGATATAAGTTTTCTCAAGATTGTATTACTAATGATTTAATTGGGAAAATGATTGTATATGGAAAAAACGGTTGTGGAAAAACAAATCTAAGTAAAGCACTATGTGATTTAAAAACTACCTTGTCATTTTCTAAAGAATTAAGTTCAAGTCAATCCTTTATATCAAATGCAGATTCTAATAATGAAATCACTACATTCACATATACTTTCTTATTTAATAAGAAAAATGATGAGGTAATATATGAATATCAAAAATCAGATTTATTTAACTTAGTAAATGAAAAACTCATTGTTAATAATCTAGTAATCTACGATTACAATTTCAAAGAAAATGAATTCATCTCAAAAAATGAAGAATATTTACATCATTCTGACATTTTCACAATCTTTCAGAACAATACAAATTCTTCATTGCCTTTTTTACGGTGGCTTGTAAATAATGGTTCTGTTGATAAAGATTCAATATTCAATAAAATATATAATTATGCTTTGAAAATCACTCAAGTTTTCACCCCTAATACTGCATCTATACAATTATCTAGAAACGAGTTAGATGAATTAGAACAAAGTATTGATGACTTAGAAAATTTTTTAAATTTTATGGATATTCAATGTAAGTTATCTATGGATAAATTGCCAGATGGCAATAAAGAACTTTACTTTGTATTTAAAAATAGAAAAGTTTCTTTTTTAGAAAATGCATCTAGTGGAACATTATCTTTATTCAATTTCTACATTCATTTCTTGATGCCACATAAAGATAGTTCGATATTATTTTTTGATGAATTTGACGCTTTCTTTCACTATGAGCTATCTGAGAAAATAGTCCAATATATTAAAAATCAATATAAAAATTCATTAGTAATATTTACTACTCATAACACAAATTTAATGACTAATAGAATTATGAGACCAGATACATTATTTATTCTTACTACTAGTGGAAAACTAGTACCATTATGTAAAGCTACTGATCGAGAATTAAGAGAAGGTCATAATCTAGGAAAGTTATATATGAACGGTGAATTTGATGAAAGCTAAAAATATATTATTTATTGTTGAAGGGAAAAATGATGAGCCTCGTTTTATTGAACAATTATTTTCAAAATGTTACCCAACATCAAATTTCAAAATATATTCCTATGAAGCAAATATACACATGCTAGCAAGTCATTTAGAAAAAGATTATCCTGATTTTATCGAAGATGAACTAGATATATTGTTATTTTTAAAATCTTATGAAAATGAAAATAATGAAATATTGAATTTTAAATATACTGATATATTTCTAATTTTTGACTTTGAACCGCAACATCCAGACTTGCATTTTGAAACAATTCAAAAAATGATTCGCTATTTTAACCAGTCTGATGAAAGAGGAAAACTATTCATCAATTATCCAATGATGCAATCCTATAGACATCTAAAATCCTTACCTGATTATGAATTCTTTAACGCAAAATTAAACAGTTTTGATTTTAATCGATACAAAGAAATAGTATCAAATGAAAGTTTTAATAATGATATTTCAACATATGACTATACTACATTTACAAGTTTAGCATTTCATCATTTAGCTAAAGCTTTGTTTGTTCAAAATAATGTTTTGGTTTCACCGACATTATTAGATTATGAGAATATAGATTATGTAAAGATATTTGATATCCAACATAACAATTTCAAATCTAATTATATTTGGATTATAAACACATGTATTTTAATACTAATTGATTACAAGCCAATAAACTTCTTCAATCAAATTATGAGACATGATACTACATTTAAATTACCACAACTTCAGCAGAGTTAATTCTCTGCTTTTTAGATTTTACTAGGTCCTCCACCTATAGTCCCATCCACAAATGTTACATCT
>CAVAZS010000160.1:0-3994 GCA_963593385.1 Lachnospiraceae bacterium
CTAGATTACTAATATCTGTTTTAACTGTAATTGTTTCTTTACTATCATCTGAATCTGCTAATAAGTTAAGATCACTATTCTCATTACCTTTTTCATAGTTTTCTGTAATAGTACCTGCTACATTACCCACAATACTTACACCTGTATTATTCTTTTCGGTATCTACTACTGTTACATTTTGAAGATTAGTAGCAGTTTCATCTAAATCATTTAAAGTTTCTTTTAACTTTTCTTCACTTGTATTAGAAACAATATTTATTGAATTTGCTAACTTTATTGGTGCAAAAGATATTTTTATCGTAGGATTACCATGTGATTGATACCAAGGTGAAGCATATCTTAAAGAAGGTAAGTATGAACTATCAATATTGAATGATAATGAATTATCAGTGCCTTTATTTGCCAACTTTTCTAAATCATCTTGAGTTATTGATAATTTCATTTGATTATCATTTACTTTCTTAAATTGCTGTTTAGAATTATCTGTTACATAAGCCTCAGGTGGCGAAAAAATTTGTGATAGTAGCTGTATATAAAGACTATCAACAGTTTCATCTATAAAATCTTTATCACTTGTTTTAATGACAATACCATCTCCAATTACTTTAATATTTAAATCACTAGGTTCATATTTATATTTAACATTCGTTAATGTTATTGAATTAGCTTTTACAGTTCCGTAGCTTTTATGAGTAAATACTATGTCTACTGTTTCACCATCATATCCAGCTAAAGAGGAATATACTGAAGCATTTTTGAATGTTGCATAATATTTACCTTCATTTTCGACAACATCAAAACCTTTAAATAAACCAATACCCCAACCAAAACACCTACTTTCGTTTCCATATCCATAAATCTCTGTTAAACGAGAGTCTTCAAATAAATCTTTACTATTTGAAATGAATATTATTTTTTGATTTTCTTCATCCCATCTAGCTTCAAAAGTTATTCCGTCTGGTAATGCATTAGGATATTCATAATCATACCCAAATTCATTAATACTGTAATTTTCATACCCTAAAACATGTATAACAAGACCATAACTAGTATTAAAACTAAAACATGTATAATCCTCATTTGTAAAATCATCAAATGGGACAGTTAACGCAATTGTATTACCATTATTATTTGTTACTTTTTCAAATAATTGTGTATAAGGAATTGCAGAAAATGGTCTACCTAAAGGTACTGTAAGAGGTCTGCCATTCGTACTTCCATAAATATTAGAATTTGAGTAATTATCATTTTTTCCAGAACTAACATCCATATAAGTATCATAGAAAGTATTTAAATATGCACTACAAGCTTCACTTTCATTACAAGTCAATTTGAAGCCTTCTTGTATTGTTAAAGAAATAGATACTCCCTCAGGCACTTGTTTATTTATATCACGATTTAATGTTATCTTTTCACTACCATTTACATCTTTTAAATTCCAAGTATTACCATTTTGTTGTAACGTAATAGCATATGATCCACTTGAAACATATGCACCACCATAACTTAAAGTCTTTTCATCACCACTTATTGTTTTATCAGCATCATTTTTAGTACAATACTTTAGTTCAAATGTAGGACCATAACCATCATTTCCACGAAAACTCAAAGATAAACTACTTCCATCAAATGTAATACTATTGAAATCTTCTTCATCATCAAATGTAATGACAAAACTATTATCATCATTTATTTTAATTGTTCCTGAATAATCTTCATCAGCCTTAACATTATTTACTGTTGTGCCTATCATTCCAAGTACACAAAAAATACTTACTACACATTGTATTGTGTTTTTCAATATATGATTCATTCTAATTCTTCCTTTCCCCACTTGGTTTCGCTTCTACTATAGCCCCCCCTTGCGCGAGTCAAGTTGAAAATTCAAAAAGCCACTATTCTATATGAACCAAAAATGATTATGTCCTGATGTACCACAAATGATTATGTCCTAATCATAGTACAATTACGTAAGCACAAAAAAAATCCCCACCAAGTAATAATGCGAATTTATGCGTGCTGAAAATTCTTCCCAAATATTCGGATAAGGCCTCCCGAATATTTGGGGAGTTTTACTTTCTGTCAAATATCTTTAAATTTTATTTCTAATTTTTCTACTGAAGCAATTGCTGGTATTTTAGTAGATGCATTCACCAACGAAAAATACCAAATAATGAATTAATCAAACATAATGTTAAAATCATCATTGATTCATTACCTGATATTTTAAAGCGTGCTACGAATTAACTTTATATTATCTTTTTATATTTGAGATTTTATAGTCAAACAGTATTCGAATTTAGATTCCATATTAAATTTTTATATTGGAAATTGCTACATCTCCATCAATAGTGTTTCCTGAATTAACGTCTTTCAAACCTTCCACAATCATTTTTGCTTCAAAGCATTTTCTCGTCATTTTCTCAAAATATACGATGTTCATAGCAACCAGAGCAAAAACATTTTCTTCAAAATTACGTTTTTTTACTGTATTTTCTAAATCACCATTTGGAATATTTTTCATAGGGGCATCTCCTTAACTGTGTCCAATCTATATTAGTTCTTTTATTTTGCCGACTAAATATAAAGGGATATTAATCACTTCTCCATCTTTTCGATAGCCCATCTTCGATAATCTTATTGCATATTTCGGATGATTTTCCACAATATATCTCTTAAAAGGAGGAGCTATTTTATCATTACCTGCTTTAACTTCTATCGGTATAATATCTGTTCCATATTGAATTAAAAAATCTAACTCACTATTTTTATCTGAATAATATCTTGGTTCTACATCAAACTGGCCTTTTAATTGTTGTAAAACATAATTTTCTGTTAAAGGTCCTTTAAATTGATAATTCATCTTTAATAATATTGCACTATTATCAATACCTGCCATTTCTTTTAATAAACCAGTATCAAATAAAAATAATTTAAAATGATCAAGCTTATCAAATGCAGGTAATGGATGTTCAATCTTGGAAACATTATATATTCTATTCAGCATTCCAACAGATGCTAACCATTCTATAGCTTCTTCAAAATCTCTAGCTCTACCACCTTCTCGAACAGCACCATAAATATACTTTTCATTTGCTTTAGATAATTGTGTAACAATACTTCTAAAAACCATTAATAGTCTTCCGCTATTTACTTTTCCATTATGTTTAGAAAAATCATTTTCATATATTTGAATTAGTTCATTTTGTATTCTTTTAATCTTTTCAGGATCTTTATCTTTTATCCAAGATGAAACACATTCTGGCATACCACCAATAATTAAATAGTTATTGTATGCATCAAGTAATTTATTATGAAATATTTCTTCTATAACTTGATCTTTCTTTATTTCTTTGTAATAAGAAAATAATGATAAATCTGTCGCTTCTAAATATTCTTCAAAATTTAAAGGATATATATTTAAAATATTCACCTTTCCAACAGGATAGGATTTAGGTTGAGCAAGCAATGTCCCTAATAAACTTCCCGCAGCGATTATATGATACTCATTACACTTTTCATTAAAGTATTTAAGTGAATTTAAAGCACTAGAACATTCTTGAATTTCGTCAAATATAATCAAAGTATTTCTAGGTTCTATCTTTTTTTCTGCAATTAAAGATAATAATTCTATGATTCGTTCAGGATTTTTATTTATTTCAAATATAGATTTCAATTCATCTTCTTCATCAAAGTTAAAATAGACATACCCATTCTCATATGAATTACCAAATTCTTTCATCAACCAAGTTTTATCTACTTGTCGTGCACCTTTTAATATAAGTGGCTTTCTATCTTCACTTTCTTTCCATTTTTCCAAACTATGTAACGCTGTCCTATACATAAAATCACCTTTTTCTTAGCTTTCAAGCTAATTATTGCACATTTTTCTAAATTGGTAGTTTTTTAATCATGCATGCATGTATACCTTATGCAAACAAAAAGCATTGAATCACTTGGACTCAATGCCTTATATGTTGATTATTCAGCTACT
>CAVAZS010000161.1:0-3951 GCA_963593385.1 Lachnospiraceae bacterium
ATGGTATATAATGAAAATACAACACTATTAGCATTGTTCTAATAGTGTTGTATTTTCATTATATACCATTGTTGGATACCAATTCTTATTTTTCAGGCTACCATCATATAAATTTTCTAATTTACTAGCATACTGATAATGAAGATGCGGTAATAATCCACCGTTTTGATATTCTTCTTTAGTTGGCATTGGTTCCATAGACAATACATACTTAAAAGGGGATTCTTTTTCACCAACAAATAAATAATTTTCTTTATTTTCTAATCCACTAGTAATCGTTTCTTGATAATGATAAATATCTTTAAACATTTTATTTTCAAATATCCATTCAATTTCTAAATTATCTCCACTTGTTTGAATTATCCATTTTTTGATTACTTCTGTATTTTCTTGATTTGTTGAATTACATGCCATTTTCCAAAATGCTTTTACTCCATGAGAAAACATTGGCATCTTATTACAAAACATTTCTGCTTCATCCCATGATTTCTTCATATGTTCATTTTGATTATCTATAAATTCTTCAAAGTTAATCCATTCTCCACACCATTTATTAATTTCCATTGTTTGACTCCTCCAAATTAATTATTCGATCACACCATTGTGATGCTAGCTCTATGTCATGTGTAATCACTAAAATCGTTTTACCTTGATTCTTTAAGTCTTGTAGTAATTTACCAACTTTATCCATATTTGCTCTATCTAGACCACTAGTTGGTTCATCTAAAATAATCAATTCTTTATGTGATAACATACTAGCTGCTAGAACTACTCTTTGTTTTTGACCACCTGATAAACTCATAGGATGTTTATCTTCTATTTCTTTAAGCCCTAGCATTTCTACTATTTCTTCATAACGTTCTAGATTATCTACACCGAGTTGTATTTCTTCTTTAACACTATCCGAAAATAGTTCATAATTCACATCTTGCATAACAAGAAATGTATGATTAATTCTATCTTTTACTGTTGTCTTTTTGCCATCTATGAATATTTCACCTTTTATTTGTTTCATTAAACCAGATAATGTTTTCGCAAATGTACTTTTTCCAATACCATTATGTCCCATTAAGCCAACAATTTCTGCTTTACCAAAACTTATTTCAGGAAGCTTTTTCACCACTTGTTTAGCATTATATCCAATTTCTAAATCTGCTATTTCAATAAAAGGTATATTACTCGTTTTATTCTGATACTTATTTTCTAGTTCTATTTCATATTTACTTAAATCTTTTGCACGTAATCCTAAAGCTAAGATTTCATCATCGCACAAATGAAGAAATTCATCTTTGTCATAAACTTTTGTTACTTGTCCTTGTTCAAAATAATAATATCGATCCACAGCATCTGTAATCCAAGCAATTCTATGTTCTGCAATAACAATCGTGACACCTTGTTCTTTTATTTTTACAATCATGTCATGTAATTCTTGAATTGCCATATCATCTAGATTACTTGTAGGTTCATCTAATACAAGAATCTTTGGATATAACATACAAGCAGTCGCAAATGCTATCTTTTGTTTTTCTCCACCTGACAAATAAAATAAATTCTTATCTAAAAATTTCTCTATATGATAAAACTTAGCAAACTCATCTATTCTATTTTGTATTTCTTTTGGTTCTAAGCCTATATTTTCACATGGAAAAGCTAATTCATCTGTTGTATTAGAATTAAAATATTGTGTTTTCGGATTTTGAAATACACTACCAACAAGTTTGACATAATCTTCTATATTTGCTGTATCCGAGCATAAATCAGATACTTTACATTTACCACTTAACTCACCATCAAAGAAAGAAGGAATTAACCCATTGATTAGTCTAGTGAAGGTTGTTTTTCCACATCCACTTTTACCACAAAGTAAAATACATTCACCTTCTTTTATTTCTAATGAAATATGATTTAATACTTTATCGTTTGTATTTGTATATGCGAATGTAATGTTTTCTGTTTCAATCATATTCATATCACATTTACTCCAAGAATAATCGTTGATAAACAAAATAATGCCAAATCATTCAGTGAAAAATGAATCTCTTTTCTACTGGTATGTTTTTCTTGAATCCCAATTCCTTTTGTAATTGCGGCTATACTTAAATCTTGTGTAACGTTATTACTATTCATTAGTAAAGGAATAATCATATATTCTAATGATATAAAAGGGTGAGTTAAGGAACAATCAATTCCTCTTAATGCCATTGCATTTTTTATATTCTGATAATCTTCTTTTACTGTAGGGAAAAAGCGAATGACAACCATGCATGGAATAATAATTGTTTCTGGAATATGCATCTTTCGCATTGCACATACTAGTTCACTTACACTAGTTGTACCAAAAGCATATATACCTGTATAAATGCAAGGTAAAATCATTCTAATTCCTACGGCAATCAAAGAGATTAAATTGTCTAGTACACCTTTCCCAACGTTAGGCACAACTATTACTTCTAATAAAACCAAAAAGTAATAAAATACTGCTAAACGTATTCCCGTTTTATTTTTTTTAGAGCTAACAATTAACATTAAAATTAAACTTGTAAAAATTACTTCACATAAAAGAGATACATGAAATAGTAATAATAAATTTGATAAAACTAATAAATATAGCTTTGTACGTGGATCCAATTTGATCATTCGATAATTCCTGCTTTGACAAAATGCTTTTTCATCATTTTTTGTCCAAATAAGCCACCAACAATAGCACATACTGCAATTAATACAACACATGCAATAAAACTACCTGTATTAATAGGCCCAAATAATGTTTCAATATACGCAGCATCTTTTCCTCTAGCTACTAAACTTGCTACATAAGCATCTTTCATAAACCATAAAGGTAGAATAGGTCCTGTTAAACCATATGAGAATAATACATAGCTAATTAATAATCCTTTTTTACTCTTATAACTACCTAGTTTTGCGACATAATCTGCTAATAATCCAAATATAATATTAGCCATAAAAGAAACAACGAAATGGCCTGAAATAAAGAAGAACATTCCCATCACAAGTCCCATAATAGAAATCGCACCAAATTTTTGTGTTTTCGCCACTAGTAACATATAAACACTACCTGAAATTAAAGCCGCAACAGCAGGTAAAACGATATTTCCTACTCCAGGTAGTAAAGCACAAGCAAAAGTTGCTATAGCGACTAGCACAAAATAAATCGCTGTAAAAACACCAACTGTAATCAAATCTGTAACATTTAAATTTTTAGTTTTCTTCATTTTTTCTCCTCTTGTTAGTTTTAACTAACTATATTTCTTTAAAAAATACCATCACTGGTATCAAAATATTTGTTCACAAATGCCCATAGCCATCCACAATAGAATCTTAGGATAGTCATCACCTAACTCTTTACGCATATTTGTTGTATAAATTAAACTTCTTAAAGCATTTATCGCTGTTTCTTCATTTACTTTACACTGGTATTGATTTAAGAAAGCATGAAATAATTTTGTTTCTTGTTCTAGTTGTTCCTTCATTTCTTCTTTAGATAATGCTTGTAAGATATCTTTTGCGTCTTCTTCCCAAAAACGATTTAGCTTAGAATCATCCAACAATTTACAAGCTTCTAAAATAGCATTTGTTAATACAACACTCGGGTCATTTGCTTTTGTCTCTAGCATTTTTAGTGCTGGGCCATATAGCTTTTCATGCATTTGTCGAAGTAATGCATAAAATAATTGTTCTTTAGAAGAAAAGAACTTATAGAACGCTCCTTTAGATATACCTACACTTTTAGCAAGTTCATCTACTGTAATATCTTTTACTTTCTTTTCTTGAATTAAACGATATGCTTCTTTTAGTAATGACTTTTTGATATTCGCACATTCTTCTTCGGTAAAAGCAATTGCCATAAATCTCCTATGACTAAATTTGGTTTTTAGTCATGAGTTAGTTTAGCATAACTGTTATTCATAGTCAAAGAAAAAGACTATCTAC
>CAVAZS010000162.1:0-3840 GCA_963593385.1 Lachnospiraceae bacterium
ATTTTACGAAAGAAATAGAAAATACAGTAATAGAGCAAAAGAAAGATAGTGTTGAGAGGAGAAGATATATGACTTTCCAACAAGAACTACAAAAGAGTCAAAAAGAATGGCTTGAACAAGGAATTGAACAAGGAAAAGAGCAAACAACAAGAACAGCTGTTTTTGGTTTCTATGCGCAAGGATTATCGATTGCTAATATAGCTAAAGGTCTTCATCTAACAATCGAACAAGTTGAAAAAATTATATCTTCTGGTTCAGACGATTCTGATGAGAATAATGAATCTTAAGTAATATTTATGTAGTTGCTTAAAAAAATTCGTAAGAGTATAATCATTTTGTATAAATCCGATGAAAAAGAAATCTTTATAGATTTAAATTTAGCGACAATGGTTTGGTGAAAGCATTGATTAAAGAAATAAAGAAAGACACTTTTGAGGAGTCTTTTTGAAAGTAGTAGAAAAGAACGTAGACGGCGTTAACGATTAAGTGCATAGAGTAATCTATGAAGTAAGGTGGTACCGCGTGAATCACGTCCTTATAGTTAAGGACGTTTTTTATTTTAAGGAGGAATTTATGGCATATCAAACACCTAGAGGAACATATGACATTTTGCCTGATGAAATTTATAAGTGGCATGATGTTGAAAATTTGATTCGTACAGTAGCAGATAAATATTGTTATGAAGAAATCAGAACACCATATTTTGAAAGTACGAATGTATTTGCAAGAGAAAATGATAGTAGTGACATGGTGAATAAAGAAATGTATTCATTTATGTCAGGAGATGAATCGTATACATTAAGACCAGAAGGGACAGCTGGCGTTATTCGTAGTTTTGATCAACATAAATTCTATGGTTCTATGGAACTTCCAGCTAAGTTTTATTATGTTGGACCAATGTTTAGACATGAAAGACCACAAAAGGGTAGACAACGTCAATTTACGCAATTTGGTGTAGAAAATATTGGCGTAAAGAGTCCTGAAATTGATGCTGAAACAATTGCTTTAGGAATTGATATTATTAAAAAGTTAGGCATTAAAAGCTATAAAGTATTAATCAATACTTTAGGTGATGATGCGTCAAGAAAAGCATATCGTGATGCATTAAAAGAACATTTTAAAGATCATGTAGATGAACTATGTGGTGATTGTCATAGAAGATATGAACAAAATCCATTAAGAATCTTAGATTGTAAAGTTGATCATGATAATGAAGTAGTAAAAAATGCACCTAAATTAAGTGATTACTTAAATGATGAATCAAAAGAATATTTCCAAAGAGTATTAAATGCATTAGATGCATTAGGTATTCCATATGAAATTGATAATCGTTTAGTTAGAGGACTAGATTACTATACTCATACTGTATTTGAAGTTGTTTCAACTCGTCCTGAAAGTGGAGCACAAGCTACAGTATTTGCGGGTGGTAGATATGATCACTTAGTTGAATACTTTGGTGGACCTGAATTAAGTGGTATGGGCTTTGCGATTGGTTTAGAAAGATTATTAATGCTTGCAGAAGAAGAAGGATATGCCTTTAAGAAAGCTAATGCTTTAGATGCATATGTTATTAGTTTAGGTAATGTTGGTAGTAAACCATTAGAAATTGCATATAGCTTAAGAAATGCAGGATATAAATGTGAAGTAAATATGGTTAGTCGTTCATTGAAAGCACAATTTAAGAGTGCTGATAGAAATGGTGCTAAATATATTGTGATTGTTGGTGAAGATGAAGCTAGTAAAGGTGTAGTGAATCTAAAGAATACAGCAACACGTGAACAAGTTACTCTTCCTATAGAGGAAATCACAAAACAGATTGAATCTTGGAATGCATAAAAAGGAGATAAGATGGAAAGAACACAAGGAAATGGCACATTAAGAAAAGAAGATGCCGGTAAAAAAGTTACTTTAATTGGTTGGGTAAGTAAACGTAGAAACTTAGGATCACTTGTATTTATTGATTTAAGAGATCGTTCAGGTATTGTACAACTTACTTTTGATGAAACAATGGCTGAAAAAGTAAAAGATGTTCGTAGCGAATATATTTTACAAGCAACAGGTACTGTTCAATTACGTAAAGATGCTAATCCTAAAATGGCTACAGGAGAAATTGAAGTACATGTAGAGGATGTTAAGATTATCAACTCAGCATTAACTCCTCCTATTACTATTTCTGATGATACAGATTCATTAGAAGACACAAGATTAAAATATCGTTATTTAGATATTCGTCGTCCTGTTATCCAAAAGAATTTAATGCTACGTCATAAAATCTGTATGATTGCTAGAAATACATTGGATAAAGAAGGATTTGTTGAAGTAGAAACACCAATTCTAGCTAGATCTACTCCAGAAGGAGCACGTGACTATCTAGTTCCTTCACGTATCTACAATGGTAAATTCTGGGCACTACCACAATCACCACAAATCTATAAGCAATTATTAATGATTGCTGGTATGGAAAGATATTTCCAAATTGCTCGTTGTTTTAGAGATGAAGATTTAAGAGCTGACCGTCAACCTGAATTTACACAAATTGATATCGAAATGAGCTTCATTGATGAAGATGATATCTTTGGTATCGTTGAAAAATTAATGAAAGATATCTTTAAGGGAACAGTTGATTATGATTTAGAAGATCATTTTGAACGTATTCCTTGGGTTACATGTATGAAGAAGTACGGTAGTGATAAACCAGATCTTCGTTTTGGTAATGAAATTCATGATGTAACAAATTTATTTGCAAATACAGAATTCCAAGTATTCAAGAATGTCGTTGAATCTAAAGGCATGATTGGTATGATCAAGTTTGAACACGCAGCTGATAAATATAGCCGTAAGAACTTAGATCAACTACAAGAATTTGTAAAAGCAGGATTTAATGCAAAAGCATTAGCTTATTTAAAGAAAGAAAATGGAACAATCTCTGGTTCTATCGCTAAAGTATTAAGTGATGCTGAAAAAGAAGCTATTACAAATGAATTAGACTTACAAGATGGTGATTTAGTACTATGCATCGCTGATAAAGAAAGAGTAGTAGAAACTGGTCTAGGTGCACTACGTGTAAGACTTGCTAAAGAATTAGATTTAATTCCTCATGGAAGAAACTATAAGTTCTTATGGGTAACAGATTTCCCTATGTTTGAATATAGTGAAGAAGAAGGAAGATATGTAGCAGCTCACCATCCATTTACAGCACCTAAAGATGAAGATGTAGATAAATTATTTACAGATCCTGCTAATGTTTCTAGTAGAGCATATGACTTAGTATTAAATGGTTATGAATTATTAAGTGGTTCTATTCGTATCCATGATCAAGAATTACAAGCTAAAGTATTTGAAGCAATTGGTTTAACTATGGAACAAGCTGTAGCTAAATTTGGTTTCTTCCTAGATGCATTTAAGTATGGTACTCCTCCTCATGGTGGCGTAGGTATTGGTCTAGAAAGATTAACTATGGTATTAGCAGATACAGATAACATTAGAGATGTAGTTGCTTTCCCAACAACAAATAGTTCATTAGATCTAATGAGTGATGCACCAAACGTTGTTGATCAAAAACAATTAGATATTCTTGGAATTCAAATTAAAGAAAAGAAATAAAAGTCAAGACTATACATCATTTAATTTATTGATATGATTATATGCGCAGGAGGGTATCGTATTTTTCCTACAATTTGATATAAGGGAATTCTGACTGGAGATATCGGTGTTGAATGCTTAGTACGGCTAAGAATCCTAATGATTGACCAAGAATACCCACCTCTACAAAAGAGGGAACATATCAGCCTTTCTGCCTAAAGAAATAGATAAGCACGCTAGAAATAGCGTGCTTTTATA
>CAVAZS010000163.1:0-3824 GCA_963593385.1 Lachnospiraceae bacterium
AGGTAATTGAAATTAGAAACGATAAAAGCGTCATTCATTTGAGTGACGCTTAAAAAATTATATAGAAAGATTTCCATCTGCCAAATTTTGTGCAAGAAAAGGGACATAGTAAAATGGAACAGTTAATATTTTTTTGCTTGAATCATAATTGTAATTATTCTTAGATATTTTTATCGCAAATTCGAATTTATTATGATTTGCAAACTTATCTAACGAATTAAGAGATCCTCGGCCTTTCTTTACATCTATTGGATATAGTTTGTTATCTGATTCGACAATAAATTCAAATTCTGCGGATGCTTTTCCACACCAATAGAATAGTTTATGACCTTTAGATACTAATTCGTTCGCAACATAATTTTCAAAAAAGATTCCTGATAAAGTGTTTTCTCTTTCGTTAGAAACAAATGATGCTGCATTTAGCCCACTTTGATAAGAAAATAAGCCTATATCTCCTAGATATAAACGGAAACTAGTTGTTTCTTCTTGTATGAGAGGCATAGTTACATGTTCTTTCAATTTAAATGATTGATTTACAATATGAGCTGTTGTTAACCAATAAATAGATGTTTCAAAATCTCTTGTTTTACGATTTTGTTCAATTAAACCAGGAGAAAAATTTTTAGATTCTTTGTTTAATTCTTTATAAATGTTGTTGTATACGGCACGAGTTCTTAATATGGACTCTGTGCTTGCTTGATAGAGTTCCATATCAGATAAGTAGTTATCGTATAAATCTTTAATTATTGTACTTGCTTTTAAAAGATTGTTTGTTTCAATATAAGCATCAAGAGCTTCTGGCATACCACCAACAAGTAAATATTTATAAAATAAATCCATTACAATTTGATGAATATTTTCATCTAATGCTTTATGCTCTTCATAGGATGATTTCACTTTTGTATAAATTAACTTGTTGCAATTCATTAGATACTCATCAAAGGAAATAGGGTAGATGGTTAATTGGTTAATTTTACCGACTGGGAATAAAAATGATTCGTTGGTGACTCCTCTTTTATGAGTTTGTCTATGTAATTTTATTCTGACCATTGATCCTGTTGCAATAACTGGTATTTCCTTATAGTTTTGACAAAAATATTTGAGAGATGAAATGATATTTGGACATTCTTGTATTTCATCGAATAATAATAAAGTGTTTTGATTAATTTCCTTTCCTACTTTAAGGGAAATATATTCGATTATTTTTCTTGCATCAGCAGTTTGCATGCAAAAATTCCGTATTTCATCTTCTATTTTAAAATCAATATATATAAAACGATTTGGATAATATTTTTTCGCAAATAGTTCTAAAACAAGATATGTTTTTCCAACTTGCCTAGCTCCCCAAACAATAAGAGGCTTTCTTCTATTGTCATTATTCCATTTTATTAAATCTCTCAATGCATTTCTATCCATAGATAATCCTCCAATATGGCTTTATTATAACATTGCAAATACTTAATCGCACCTTTTGATATGTTTTTTTAACACTTAATTGCACTTTTTGATACTTCTTTTGAATACTTAATTGCACCTATTAACGGTTTAGGAATTAGTTGTTAAAAAATTAACAAAACTATTGACTAGGAAGTTACTTCGTACTTTACCCTTCTAAGTGGAGGATGAAGAAAATGAAAAAATTATTTAATTCTATTTTGTCTATAGCAATGTTATTTTCGTTAGCAAGCTGTAGTACAAAAACTGGGGATGAATCAAAAGGGATTTATACACCTGGCTCTTATTCAGCAAGTGCAAAAGGATTTGGTGGGGATGTTACAGTAACATTAACTGTAGATTCTAGTTCAATCACAGATGTATCTATTGTTGGAGATGATGAAACTCCTACTGTAGGTGGTGCTGCTTTAGAAGAGTTAACAACTCAAGTAAAAGAAGCAGGAACAAGCGAAATTGATGGTGTTACTGGAGCCACTTTAACATCTAATGCGGTAAAAGAAGCTGTTGCTAGTGCACTAAGCGAAGCAAAAGGAGAAAGTGTAGAAGTTGGAACTTTAGAAATGACAGATGGTACATATACTGCAACAACAACTTCTTATGCTGAAGCAAACGGTCTAGCAACAACAGGTTCTATGACAATGAATGTGACAATCAAAGATAACAAGATTGTTTCAATTGATGTACCAGAAAGTACGGATACAGATGTCATTGGACAAATGGCATTCCCAATTCTAAGTGAAGAAGTTGTAGAAGCACAAAGCTTAGCTGTTGATTCAGTGAGTGGGGCGACAGTATCATCTAATGCATTTATGACAGCATTAAAGGATTGTATTACACAAGCTGGTGGTGATAATGCGGTAAAAGTTTTAGAAGCTGTTGAAGTTGAAAAACGCGAGGCTACTACTGAAAGTTATGATACAGATATCTTAGTTATTGGTGCAGGTATGGCAGGATTAACTGCTGCAATTGAAGCCGCAAATGAAGGTGCAAATGTCATTCTTTTAGAAAAGAATAAAGTATATAGTTCGTCTACAACACGATCTGTAGGATATGTTATTGGCGCAGGTACTGATGTACAAGAAGCTAATGGTATTGATGATAATGGTGAAAAATTTGCTGAAGATATCTATTCTTTATATAAAGATGAAGAAACATTGGATGCGGATATGTTAAAAAATATGGCACTTCATTCTGGTGAACAAATTAGTTGGCTAGAAGATGAAGGCGTTACATTTGATACAGTTATTCGTAAATCAGAAAAAGGAGAACGTGCTACACCTAGAATCCATACAACAAAGGGTGGAGGATATGTTACTAGTGCATTAGTAAAAGCAGCGCAAGAAGCGGGCGTAACAATGATGTTAGGTACTCCAGCAACAAGTTTAATTCAAGAAGAAGATGGATCAATAACAGGAGCTAAAGCAACAAATTCATATGGTGATGATATTACAATTCATGCTTCTAGTACAATTGTTTGCGCTGGTTCATATACAAACAATACAGAATTATTCAATGAATTAAATCCACGTATCAATAATATTGGTTATGCATGTGGATCAGGTGAAGGTGATGCATATAATTGGTTTAAAGAAGTTGGTGCAGATATTGTAAATGTAGAATATACACAATTTATGTACTATGCATATGCAACTACACTAGACGCAATGCCTGAAGTTATCCCTAACTCTCCAGATAGTCCAGTATATGACATTCTACTTGTTGGCGGTAATGCTAAGAGATTGACAGCTGAAGATAATTTCTGTTTTGAATTTACAAAAGAAAATTGGAACTTAGGATATAACGAAGGTTATGCAATTGTAGATCAAGAATTCATGGATACTTATCCTGTATTCTATGAACAAATGACAACAAAAAATGTACCATCTGATAACAAACCATTTGCATATAGTGGTACTACAGCAAAAGAATTGGCTGAACCTCTAGGATTAGATGCAGATACATTACAAGAAACTATTGATCGTTACAATGAATTATGTGATAAAGGTGTAGATGAAGATTTTAATAAAGATTCAAAATATATGAATAAATTAGAAGGAACTTTATATATTGTTCGTTTACCTCAAATTACAACTGATGGATACACAGGGGCTAGAATCAACGAAAATGGTCAAGTGTTAGATACTACAGGTAATCCTATCCAAGGATTATTTGCGGCAGGATCTTGTGCTGATGGCCAAGTTACTTCTGTAAATTACTATGGTTGTGGTACAAGCTTATTAACATGTACTACATTTGGTAGAGCAGCAGCGAAATACGCAGTATCTTTACTTCAAAAATAATTTAAACATACAGCATTTAAACATACATTTTTATGACAGAGCTCTGCATGCATTTGGTGTAGAGCTTTT
>CAVAZS010000164.1:0-3805 GCA_963593385.1 Lachnospiraceae bacterium
TTTATATCTATCATAGTAGTATTACCTCCTACAATTGTTATTCGCAAAAAATTCGTAAATCCTCACTTTTGGTCAAAATTATTTTATTTTTTGATAAAACGCATGTTTTTTTAGTGCCTTATTTCGTTTTGAATTGTGTGAATTATCACATAGTTTCACATAAAATTTGCATTTTTCTATATGTTTGGTAGATAATATCGGGGTATGAAGAATTTAAATATGAAAAACATTCGCAAGTTAGTATTAATGGCTTGCGTGTCTCTTCTATGTTTGAATAGTATTCAAGCTCCAGTAACAACAGTACTTGCTGAAGGAGAAGACACAGAAACAACAACTAGCGCAAACAACCCTTATAGTGGTGGTTGGAGCAACTGTACATGGTCTGCATGGCAATTAGTTTATGAAGCAACAGGAATTGCCTTACCAAGCTTAGGAAATGCAGGTTCATGGTACGCTAATGCAGCGGCTGCTGGATATACTGTATCAAGTGAGCCTAGAGCAAACTCTGTCGGTGTATGGAGTGGACACGTTGTATATGTCACTGACTTTGATGGTCAAAACATCTACTTAAAAGAAGGTGGATTCTTAGGACATTACAATGAAGGTTGGGCTGACGGTTATAGTTCACGTTATGGTGAAGCTCTTATCGGTTACATTTATATTCCTGGTGATATGAGTGAAGTAAGTGCACCTACTTGGTCTGAACAATTCAGTAGTACTTCTTATGTAGGTACAAATGAAACAAGCCAAAATGGTGTTGAACGTGCAATTTCTTCTGAAGTTGAAGGTCAAAATATCGAAAACTTAGAAGAAGAAATCGTTAAGAAATATGACCCTGAACTAGTAGAAACAATGAAATCTGAAGAAGAAAAAGCAAAACAAGATATGCTTCAAGAAGAACAAAAACTAACAACTGAATCTTCTACAACTACTTCTTCACAAACTACAACAACTACTAAATCACAAACTGCTAGTTTAGCTGCTAGTATGTTAGCTCCACTTTTAAAAAGTAAAAAGAAGTAAATGAAAAGGCATTACAACTTGATGTAATGTCTTTCTTTTTTTATTCATCATTATCTAGAACATTTAGTTCAAAGAATGTTTCGTATTTTTGGGCAACATTTTTGAATAGTATTGGTTTCTCAAATAACTTACCATTTATAGCATTTGGTACATATTGTGTTTCAAAACATACTCCTTCGTTTGGTTCAAAAGGATCATTTAAGAAATTACCTGAATAAAATTGTACGCCTGGCATTGTTGAATAGACTTTTAGTTCTGACTTTCCATTAGATAATGTCACAAAATGTCTGTATCCATCACCTTCAATAATATAGTGATGATCATACCCACATCCTTTAATTAACTGTTCATAAGGATTACGAATATCTTCCCCTATTTTTTTCTCTTCCCTAAAATCAAAAGGTGTATATTCTACAGGTTGAATTTCATCTTTTGCCAAACCATTTTGATCAATTGGAACAAATTCCTCACTATCGATTTGAAGCATATGTTCTAGAGCACTTCCACTACCATTTAAGTTGAAATAAGAATGACTTGTTGGTGCAAATATCGTATCTTCATCGCTTTCTGCAATTCCAATAAATCTTAAGCCATTTTCTTCCAATATATATTTAGCTTCAAAAGATATATTTCCATTAAAGCCACCTTCACCATTTTCCGAATAGATATCAAATATTATTGCATTATCTTCTATTCTTCCGCGATACATTCGATGTCCAAAGCCACTAGCTCCACCATGTAATGTATTTCCTTTATCATTTTTATCTAAATGGTATATCGTACCATCTAATTCATATTTTCCTTCACCTATGCGGTTACATACTCTTCCGATTGTTGCTCCAAAATAATTAGAATTATCAACATAAGATTCAAAGTTATCAAACCCAAGCACTATATTTTTCTTTATTCTTTTATCTACCCAATAGACAAGTGTTGCACCATAATCCATCATCCCTATTGCATAATTATCATTTTCTATTTCATACAAATGAACTTCTTGATTTTCATATTCCCCAAATTTTCTTATCATAGTTCCCTCGCCATTTGTACATTATATCTAAATTTCGCACAAATTGTGTAGTTTACTTTGTTTTATTGTTATAAAATAGATATACACGTTCTTATACAAGGAGGTATTAATCAGTGAATAATTTAGAACTAAAAAAGGTTGCGAATAATGTTCGTAAAGACATTGTTACTGCAGTTCATGCCGCAAAGTCAGGCCATCCAGGTGGTTCTTTATCTGCAGCAGATATTTTTACATTTCTTTATTTTGAAGAAATGAATATAGACCCTGCTAATCCTAAAGATCCTAATCGTGATAGATTTGTACTATCTAAAGGTCATACAGCACCAGGTTTATATTCTGTTATGGCAGAAAGAGGATATTTTGACCCTAAAGAATTAGTTACATTAAGACATACTGGCTCATTCTTACAAGGTCATCCATCCATGCACTACTTACCTGGAATTGACATGAGTACAGGTTCTCTAGGACAAGGTATTTCCAGTGCAGTAGGCATGGCCCTAGCTACGAAAGTAACAGGTTCAAGCTACCGTGTATATACACTACTTGGAGATGGCGAACTTGAAGAAGGTCAAGTTTGGGAAGCAAGCATGTTTGCTAGTGCAAAAAAACTAGACAACTTAACTGTTATTGTTGATAACAATAACTTACAAATTGATGGTGCAATTAGTGATGTAAACTCACCATATCCTATCGATGAAAAATTCAAAGCATTTGGATTCCATGTTATTTGTATCGATGGTCATGATTTCGATCAAATTCGAGCAGCATTTACAGAAGCTCGTAATACAAAAGGACAACCTACATGCATCATTGCTAAAACTGTTAAAGGTAAAGGTGTTTCCTTTATGGAAAATCAAGCAGGATGGCATGGTAAAGCTCCTAATGATGAGCAATTTGAAACAGCTATGCAAGATTTAGATAGAATTGGAGAAACACTATGAGTGATGTAAAGAAAATAGCAACTCGTGAGAGTTATGGTAATGCATTAAAAGAATTAGGTGCTACAAATCCTAATATCGTTGTACTAGATGCAGATCTTGCTGGAGCAACAAAAACAGATATATTCAAAAAAGCATATCCTGACAGATTCTTCGATTGTGGTATTGCGGAAGGAAATATGATGGGTATTGCAGCTGGTTTATCTACAACTGGCTTAATTCCTTTTGCTAGTACATTTGCAATGTTTGCAGCTGGAAGAGGATACGAACAAATTCGTAACTCTATTGGTTATCCACATCTAAATGTTAAGATAGCCGCAACACACGGTGGTATATCAGTTGGTGAAGATGGAGCAAGCCATCAATGCTTAGAAGATCTTGCATTAATGCGTGTAATACCAGGAATGGTTGTAATGTGTCCAAGTGATGATATTGAAGCTAAAGCATGTGTCAAGGCTGCTGCAGAGTATGTTGGTCCTGTATATATTCGTTTTGGTAGAAGCGCTACTCCTGTTATCAATCCAGAAGGTTATCATTTTGAAATTGGTAAAGGACATGTTCTAAAAGAAGGAAAAGATGTATCCATTATCGCTAATGGCTTATGTGTTTCTAGTGCATTAGAAGCTGCAGAACTTCTTAAAAATGATGGTATAGACGCTGAAGTAATTAATATCTGTACAATCAAACCATTAGATGAAGAACTAGTTGTTGCTTCTGCTAAAAAGACTGGTAAAGTTGTTACAGCTGAAGAACATAGTATCATTGGTGGACTTGGTGGAGCAGTAGCGGAATGCTTAAGTGAAAAATGTCCTAC
>CAVAZS010000165.1:0-3796 GCA_963593385.1 Lachnospiraceae bacterium
CTAGTGATTCTTTCGTATCACGATCAAAAGTTAATACATCATAATTTCTTTCTTTCAAAAATAAACATAAGTTTTTTCCAATAAAACCATTAGAACCTGTAACAAGTATTTTCATATCAATCAATCAAATCCATTTCTACTTTTTTTCACCATCATTAAGTAATATATGACTAAATTCATCTTTTATTTTTCTGCCTTTATAAATATCTCCACTAATTCTTGTTAACATATAGGATATAATACTATTTCTTATTTCCAGATTAGGTATAGCTAATGGATATAAATTACCACTAGCATTACCACGCTGTGTTAAATAACCAGTCATAAAAAGAGTACTCCAAATATTATTAATATTCGAATATAAATCCTTATATGTTATTTCATGCGAAATATTTTTAGAAACTGTTTCACCATTCACTAACTTTTCAAGCTCATATTTCGTCACTTGATTATCTTTTCCTAAACCATCAATAAAATGTGTAATCACATCATTTCCACTTGTATTAAACCAATAGTTTTTAGGTTCAGCACTAGGATTAGTAATATAAGTCTTAACATAATTGATTACATCCCATGGGCAATATACATCTACATTTCCAAAATGATATCCATCATACCAATCTTTAATTATTGAATAGTTTTGATTTTGATTATAATACACTAGCATTTCACGAACTTCATCATCAGCAAAACCAAAATACTCATCAAATTCTACATCTGTAATTGAATAGACACTAAATGTATTTAACCCTGTAAATATACTTTCTTTAGCAATTCTTAAGCATCCTGTTAAAACAGAGAACAATACATCCTCATTTGTTTTTAATAAATTACCAAAGATACTTCGAATCAAATCAATCATTTGATCATAGTAACCATATTCATTTGCTTTAGCGAGTGGCACATCATATTCATCAATTAATACAATTACTTTTTGCTTATAATGCTTACGCAGTAATCTTGATAAGTCTTTTAAACCAATTCTAAGAGTTTGTTCACTCATTTCATCTTGCACTAACTTTTTATAATCATTTTTATCAATTTCAGATAAATTTTCACTATCTAATAAAAATTGAAATCTTTTCGCTTCATCGCTAATAACAGAAGCTGTCATAGACTTAGCGATATCATAATTTCTAGCTTCTATTCTTTTCAAACTAATTGATATAACAGGATATTTCCCCATATACTCGTCACACAGTTTTTTATTTTGTGAAATATATAAGCCATCAAATAAGTTCTTATCTGTATCAATAGAGAAAAAAGCTTTTAACATACTCATATTTAAAGATTTCCCAAATCTTCTTGGACGCGTAAATAAATTAGCACTTCCCCAGTTAATCAAAAGCTGTTCAATCATTTTTGTTTTATCAACATAATAAAAGTTTCCTTTTCTTACATCGACAAAATCTTCTACTCCTACAGGTAATCTTTTCTTATCTTCCATCTTATCGCTCCTGTACATGTCATATGTTTTTACGCATATAAAATCAATATAATTTTAGCATGTATAAAAACAAAGATGATATACTTTTATGGAAAGTATAGAGTTTATGTTGAGTGTAATTATCCCTGCATATAATGCAGAAAAAGAAATAGCAAATTGTATAGAGAACATATTAAATACAAATACATGTGAATTTGAAATTATCGTTATAAATGATGGATCAAGTGATGGTACAAAAGAAGTGCTTGATGATTATGCAAGTAAAGATAATCGTATAAAAGCTATTAGCCAAAGTAATCAAGGTGTATCAAAAGCTCGTAATGTCGGTATTGAAGCAGCTTTAGGAGATTATATTATTTTTGTAGATTCTGATGACCAATTAGAAGATGGTGCTTTAGATGTTTTAACAAAAAAACTAGAAAATACACCTGTAGATATACTTCAGTTCAGTGTTTCTACTGATACCTATATAAACGATACTGCAAATAAAAAAGAAGAATATTATGAAGAAGTACAATTTCAATCAACTAGTGACGCTTTCAAGTATCTAATAAAACATGGATTCTATGTTGTATGGAATAAAGCATATAAAACATCTTTTATCCAAGGCTATCAAGATTTCCCATTAGGAATTAAGACTGGTGAAGATCTTATTTTCAATTGTAAGACCTTCCTTAGAAATCCAACTGTAGCTTGTACAAATACAATTCTATATCATCACATTCGTACTAATAAAGATACTACTGTTACTAGATTTATAAATAATATGGATGAAACATTAATCCAAAAGCGTGATGCATTAGATTCTCTCTATCAACATTTTAATTTAGATAAAACAATTTATTACAATACAATGCTGACCGAATATAAATTTTATGTTTTAAATTTATTACATAAAAACTCAACATATACAAAAAAAGAAATATTAAATAAATTAAAAAAATATATTTATTCAAATATTGCTTTAGAGGAAATCAAAAAAGCTAAACCAAGTATTAAATCATCTAAAACATTTCAATCATTAGTACTTCATACTAATGCAAATATGATTTATTTATACTATTTATCAAAAGCTAAAATGAAACAGATTATAAAGGGTAAATGAAATGAAAATATTATATGTAACTGCTTATCCTGATTCTATATTCAATGAATATGCACAAAAAAAAGTAAAGAATCTTATTTATGCACCTCAAAAATTCAATTCAACATTTATAAAAGGATTTAAAAATATCAAATGTGAAATTGAAGTGCTATGCCCTAGTGATTTAGATGATGAAATAATAAACAAGAGAACTCGTTTTTCTTGGAAACACATACAAGAGAATGATATTACCTATCATTTTGCACCTACTAGTTCTAATCGTTACATCCGTAAGATTATTCGAGATCATGCTATTAAATCTTATGTAAAAAAATTCTTTAAAGATAACAAAGATGGAATTGTACTCATAGATTCTCTAAGTACATGTGCTTCTCTTATTCACCATGAATCAAAAAAAATTTGTCATATTGTGACTGATGTTAGTAATGAAGCTACTGAACACGATAAACATTCCACATTATATTCAATGTTACAGGAATCCGATTATTTAGTTCTATTAAGTGAGCAAATGAAAGATGTCATTGATACTAGTTGTACCAAAGGTATAGCAATTGTTAATGGTGTAGCTGATTCAAGCATCAAACAATATACGGGTAAAAAAGAAAAAGTTATTCTTTATTCAGGCACATTGAATGAGTCGAACGGAATAACTAACTTAATTAATGCATTCAAGAAATTAGATACAGATTATGAGCTTCATTTTTATGGAGTAGGTGAAAGTGTTAAGACAATACTTGATGAAAGTAAAATAAACTCTAGAATTCAATATAAAGGCTCCTTGCCTACAGAACAAGTTGTATCTAAGCAACAAGAAGCCTTAATTTTAGTTAATCCTAGACCTGTAAATCAGTTTTTTACACCTTATAGTTTCCCATCAAAACTAATAGAATATTTAGCATCTGGTACTGCAACAATTTCCACGAAATTACCATGTATTACAGATAACTACTATGACGTATTAGAAGCTTTTGAAAATGATACAGTCGATGGAATATATGAAGGTCTAAACAACTTAATCAAGAAATCTGAAAATGAATTAATTGAAATTGGTCAAGCACAACAAAAATTTGTATTAGAAAATTTATCTAATACTGTTCAAGCTCAAAAAGTTATAGATATGATTAACAACAATTAGTTATTATATAACTCAAAATATCTTTCTAGCATCATTTCTTTACTCGTATGAGTCAAAGCATATTCTCTACAAGATTTCTTATAATCTTTATTACAAATGATATTGATGG
>CAVAZS010000166.1:0-3759 GCA_963593385.1 Lachnospiraceae bacterium
AAAATTTGCTTTTTCAAAAACTTATGGTATTCTATTAAAGCATGTTTGCAGGAATACCCAAGTGGTTGAAGGGGCAGGCTTGGAAAGCTTGTAGGTCTGTAACAGGGCGCCAGGGTTCGAACCCCTGTTCCTGCGCCATATAGAAAATTAAAGTATCTATCTTGTTGATGGATACTTTTTTTGATTATGATTGAAATTTTGCGGGAAACATAGGTTTGTACTAAAATAAAAGATATGGAAAAAGTGAAAAAAAGAAAATTGAAATTAAAAAAAGAATTTATATATGTTCTTATTGGAGTAGGAATATGTATTTTGTTATTAATCATATTTTTGGTTAGTCGTTCAATGCACAAAACAGGTAATGTAATTGAAGCTACAGCGTCAAGTGGACCATATGATGCTTCACAAGGTGTAATTGATGAAAAAGAATATGATGGTACTGTATTAGCGAAAACAAGTGATGCTGGGCAAGATTATGTTGATTCAACATTATTCTTAGGTGACTCAAATACAGCACGATTTTTAACTTTTACAGATGAAGATGGAAAAACTTTTACTACAAAAGAAAATTCTATTGGTGTTGTAGGTATGGGAATTGATGCGATTTCTACAATGCCAGTTATTGATTTTAGTACAGGTAGATTTACGATGGTTGAAGCAGTTAAAATATTACAACCCCAAAGAATTATTATTACATTTGGTACAAATAACTTATCTGGTAGTAGTACAGATGCGACGAGTTTTATTGAGCGCTATACAAAACAATTAAAAGCGATTGAAGAAGCTTATCCTTATGCGGATTTAATTGTGAATGCTATTCCACCAGTAAGTGAGTCACGTGCATATCCAAATGTTACAATGACACAAATTGATGCTTATAATAAAGCAATTGTTAAGATGTGTGAAGAAAATGATTGGAAGTTTTTAAATTCTTCTGAAGCATTAAAAGATGAAAGTACAGGATACGCAGCTAAAGGAATGATGGATTCAGATGGCTTACATTTATCTAAACAAGGATTAATTACATTATTCAAATATATTAGAGAACATAGTTATATTACTGAGGATGAAAGACCTAAACCATTAAATTCTATTCCTACAATTATTGGTGTTCCTTCTGGTTTATTCACGGTTAACCCATTAAATAATGAAGAATTTACTGGGGATGAAGCTACGAGTACTACATGTGGTGCAAATGCATGGAGTGATGGTGGTGGAGGTTGCTATTGCAATAGTGGTTATACTGGTGATCCTTATTCAGGTTGTGTTGTTGAAGAAAAAGTAGAAGAAACTACAGAACCAACTGCGACACCTACTAGTACGCCAACTATAGTTCCTACAAGTTCTCCAACTGTTAGTCCAACTGTGGAACCTACAATAGAGCCTACAACTGAACCGACAGTTGCCCCAACAACAGAACCAACTACCGAACCTACAGTAGAACCAACTGTTTCACCTAGTATAGAACCTACGGTAGAGCCAACTGTTAATCCTACTTCTGATGCAGAGGAGACACCAGCAGAAACTAGTAATGATCTAAATGTTGAAATAGAAAATTGAAATGGAGAAATAAATGAATAAAGAATATTTTGAAACATTAGTAAAAGAATTATTTGCGATTGATTCACCAAGTGGATATTGTAAACAAGCAATATCTTATATTGAAAAGAAATGTGATGATTTAGGTGTATCTTATTTTAAAAATGAAAAAGGTAACTTATATATTCCAGTAGAAGGGAAAGATCAAAAGCATACTTTAGCATTTAGTGCTCACGCGGATACATTAGGATTAATGGTTAGAGCAATTAAATCTAATGGAAATCTAGCAATTACTAAAGTAGGTGGCCCATTATTAAATACATTAGATGGTGAATATTGTCGAGTATATACAAGAAGTGGCAAGTATTATACAGGTACAATTCTTTCTACTTCACCTAGTATTCATGTATTTAAAGACAGTAGTACAAAAGAACATATTGAAGAAAATATGGAAGTGAGACTTGATGAAGTCGTTTCTTCAAAAGATGATGTCATTAAATTAGGTATAGAAAATGGTGACTATATTGCATATGATCCTAAAACAGTTCTATGCGAAAGTGGATATATTAAATCTAGATTCTTAGACGATAAGTTAAGTGTATGCATTTTAATGAGTCTATTAGAACACTATCAAACTAGTCATATCGTACCAGAAAGAGGTTTCTATATTTGTATTTCTACATATGAAGAAGTAGGTCATGGTGCTAGTTGGGTGCCAGAAGATGTTAATGAATTTATTTCTGTAGATATGGGTTGTATTGGTGAAGACTTATCTTGTACAGAAAGAGATGTATCAATTTGTGCAAAAGATTCTGGTGGACCATATGACTATGAAATTACGACAACAATGAGTAATCTTGCTAAAGAAAAGAATATTCGTCATGCAGTAGATATTTATCCATATTATGGATCAGATACAGGTGCTGCTTTGCGTGGTGGTAATAATATCAAAGGTGGTTTAATTGGACCAGGTGTAGCCGCAAGTCATGGCATGGAAAGAAGCCATATGGATGGTGTGATTGCTACATTTAAATTATTAGATGCTTATATTAATCGTTAATTAGAAGGGTATGTACATGTATACAGAAGATTTATTTCAATTTATTCAAACTAGTCCTAGTATGTTTCATTCTATTCAATCTATACGTAATCGATTAGAAGAAAATGGCTTTAAGTATTTGCCAGAAGAAACATCATGGAATTTAGAAAAAGGAAAAAGTTATTATACGATAAGAAATCATTCTAGTATTATCGCTTTTAAAGTTGGTGAAACATTAGATGATTATCATTTCCAAATGTGTGCTTCTCATAGTGATTCACCTACATTTAAGATTAAAACTGTTCCTGAATTAAAAGGACAAGGGGATTATCTAAAACTAGATGTTGAAGCATATGGTGGAATGATTGATTCAACATGGTTTGATAAACCATTAACTGTTGCTGGTAGAGCACTAGTGAAAACAGGAAAAGGAATTGAAAATAAACTAGTTTATGTTGATCAAGATATTTTACTTATACCAAGCCTAGCAATTCATATGAATCGTGACGTAAATAAAGGTGTTGCAATAAATAGACAAGTAGATTTATGCCCTTTAGTTTCTTGTGGTGAAGTACAAGTAGGGGATTTTAGAAAATATATTGCAGAGCATCTTAATGTAGAAACAGACGATTTGTTAGGTTTAGATTTATTCTTAGTGAATAGACAAAAGCCTGTACAATGGGGAATCAAAAAAGAATTTATTTCTTCACCTAAATTAGATGATTTAGAATGTGCTTATGTTACATTAGA
Source organism: Lachnospiraceae bacterium (assembly GCA_963593385.1). GTDB lineage: Bacteria > Bacillota_I > Bacilli_A > Erysipelotrichales > Erysipelotrichaceae > Bulleidia. The sequence continues at coordinate 3,329 of CAVAZS010000166.1, forward strand.
GTCTTTTATTCAAGCAAATAATACACATGATATTAGTGTATATTGTTGCTTTGACAATGAAGAAGTAGGTTCTAATACAAAACAAGGCGCAATGTCTACATTCTTACAAGATACATTAAAAAGAATTAATATTGGATTACATAAAACAGATGAAGATTATTATATTGCTATAGCTAAATCATTCTTAGTTAGTGCAGATAATGCTCATGCGGTACACCCTAATCACCCAGAAAAAACTGATTCTGTTAATTGTACATATATGAATCGTGGTGTTGTAATCAAAGAAAGTGCAAATCAAAAATATACAACAGATGCTTTCTCAAGATCTGTATTTATGGAAATTTGTCATGAGGCTAATGTTCCTTATCAAACATTTGCGAATCGTTCAGATATGGTAGGAGGATCAACACTTGGTAATTTATCGAATACAC
>CAVAZS010000167.1:0-3694 GCA_963593385.1 Lachnospiraceae bacterium
AAATATTTGAAAATTGCCATTACAAATCAATTGGAAAATAAACCATTTTCTATTGTTGAGATGACATTTCCTTGTTTCTATAGATTAGCAGGAAGACCACAAATATTGATGAGTAGCGATAAAATTCAACATATCAACAAATGGTTTGATCAAAATGTAAAACCTGATTATCAAGAAAAAATATATAAAGAAGGATAAAACAATGGGAATATTTGATAAATTACATAAGACAAAAGATTTAAATGTATATGCACCAGTATCAGGAAATATACTTCAACTAGAATCATTAAATGATGGCGTATTTAGTGAACATTTATTAGGCGAAGGATTAGTCATTAAACCTGTTAATGAAATAGTACATGCACCATTTGACGGTAAAGTTGTTATGACTGTAGAAAGTAATCACGCTATAGGATTATTAAGTGAAACAGGAGTGAAAGTATTAATTCATATCGGAATTGATACAGTCATGATGAATGGTGATGGCTTTATCTTAAAAGTTAAACAAGAGGATAAAGTAAAAAAAGGTGATGCCTTAATTGAGTTTTCAAAAGAAAAAATAAAAGAAGCAGGATATAAAGATGATGTTGTAGTCATTGTAAGTAATTCAAAAGATTTTAGCTTAGTTGAGATTACTAAAGAAAAAGAGCTAAAGGCGGGAGATTTAGCTATTACGATTCATAAATAAAACATATGATATCCAGAATTGTTACGTTTAGTCGGCAAGATCAGTATCAGTAAGTTTATACATTTTAAGAAAGAAGAGGAGGAATAATCAAATGAAAAAACTTGCTGAAAAATGTATTGAGTATGTAGGAGGAGCACAAAATATTAAATCAATATCACATTGTGCAACTCGATTACGTTTTACTTTAGAAGATGATTCAAAAGTAAATGAGAAAGAACTAATGAAATTAGAAGGTGTAATCAAAGTAATGAAAGTTGGTACACAAACACAGATTATCGTTGGTTCAGATGCGCCACAAATTTATGAGATTGCTTCTAAGTTAGTGGATGAAGGAAAAGCTTCTGGAAAAGTTGATGAAAACCATACGGAAGATTTAAAAGAAACTAGTAGTGGTAAAAAGATTGTTGGTAAATTCTTTGATGCATGTAGCCAAATGTTTACACCACTTGTACCAGCTTTTACTGCTGCTGGAATGATTAAAGCGATTTTGGCAATATTAGTAGCGTTATCTGTAATTAGCAAGAGTAGTCAAGAATATATCATTATCAATTATGTATCGGATACAATCTTCTATTTCTTGCCTATTTATTTAGGTGTAACTTCTGCTAGCTATTTTGGTTGTAATAAATTTATCGCTGCAGCAATTGCCGCAATGTTTGTTCATCCAACTTATACAGGACTAGTTTCTGCTGGAGAAGTAGTGAAATTCTTCGGTATTCCAGTAACACTATATAACTATTCTTCTACAGTATTTCCAACTATTTTGACAGTTTGGTTTATGTCTTATGTTGAAAAATTTGCTATTAAAATTTCACCAAAAGTAATTAAAGCAATCTTTGTCCCAATGTTAACGCTTCTTATTACATTCCCGGTAGGTTTATTGCTACTTGGTCCTATTGGAGCAAAACTAGGAGAAGTATTAATGAATGTTGTAGAAGCTTTAGATAATTCTGCACCATGGCTTGTTCCTACATTAATAGGTGCAACAACACCATTCTTAGTATTCGTTGGTATGCACCGTTCTGTTGGTACACTTGAGACTATGCAAATTGCCCAAACTGGTAGTAGCTCTATATTTGGCCCAGGTATGCTAGCAAGTAATATTGCTCAAGGTGCCGCAACTCTTGTATTAGCACTTAAGTCAAAGGACCAAAGCTATAAACCACTTGCATTCTCAGCGGGTGTTACAGCATTATGTGGAATTACAGAACCAGCATTATATGGTTTTACATCTAAGAATGTTAAATCTTTAATTGCTACTGTAATTGGTGGTGCTTGTGGTGGCTTCTATGGTGGAATTACACATGTTGTTCGTTATGCAAAAGGGGCTCCTGGTATTCCAACATTACCTGTTTATATTGGCTTAGACAATCCTAACAATATTATTAATGCTTGTATCATTGTTGTAATTGGCTTTGTCGTATCATTTGTTGTTGGTTGGATTCTCATTAAACCTGAAGAAATTAAATAGTATATTCATGAAGGCTTTAGTGCAAATATGTTGCTAAAGTCTTTTTTTGTTTTCTTTCTAAGAGTAAAATGAAATTAAATTTATTTGCTAAGATCATTTTAGGGGACTCGTTATGAAGAAAATCAGAATTCAAAGAGTAAGTATTTTTAGCGTTATTACAGGTGCAGTTTTATTAGTTGCTTTTATGATAATTTCTTTTTGGGGATGGAAAGAATTTAATGTTTTGCAGGAAGTAAATGAACAATATATTTTATGCGAAAAAGCAGCTAAGGATGTACAAGATGGGTCAGATTATTTGACAGAACAAGTTCGTCTTTATGCACTAACTGGTGAACAAAAGTACATGGATAATTATTTTACGGAAGTAAATGTAACTAGGCGAAGAGAAGTTGCTGTAGAAGAGTTGAAAGATGATTTTGAAGATACAGAAGCTTACCAAGATTTAGTTCATGCTTTGGAAAGTTCATATGACTTAATGAAGGCAGAATATCATTCTATGAGATTAGTTGCGAAGGCTTATGGAATAGATAAAAGTACATTACCTGAAAAACTGCAAGAAGTGGTTTTGACGGAAAATGAGCTTGCAATGACACAAAGTGAATTATTAGAAAAAGCTCAAGTTCTTGTTAGTAATGATGCATATCAAAATATGAGAAATAATATTACAAGACATACGGATAGTTGTATGCAAACATTATTAGCGGAAACAAATAGTAAACAATCACGTGCAAAAGATATCTTTGTTGATGTATTTAGAAAGATGGAAATATTTGTATGCATTATGGTTCTTTTAGTTTTGTTACTATGTATTACGATTAGACATTTAATTGTTTTACCTCTAGTACATTACAATGAAAGTATAAAAAAAGGAGAAATATTTCCATTAGAAGGATCAGCAGAACTACAAAATTTAGCCGAAAACTATAACTCTGTATATCGTGAAAATGAAGAAGCTCAAAAAATTATTAGACATGAAGCTGAATATGATGCTTTGACAGAACTATTAAATAGAAGATATTTTGATAAAGTATTAAATATTTATGAAACTGGTAATAATGATTTTGCATTAATTATTGTGGATGTGGATATATTTAAAGAAGTAAATGATACTTATGGTCATGCAGTAGGAGATAAGATTTTACAAAAGGTTGCGAATACTTTGAAACATTCATTTAGAAGTATTGATTATATTTGTCGTATTGGTGGTGATGAATTTGCCATTGTTATGGTAGAAATGAAAAGCGAATTAGGTTATACAATACAAGAAAAGATTGCGTATTGTAATGAAGTATTATCTAATCCTACAGATGATTTACCACCTGTTTCATTAAGTGTTGGTGTAGCATTTGCGGATAGAGAAAATCCAAATGAAAGTATCTTTAAAGATGCTGATAAGGCTTTATATTTTACAAAAGAACATGGCAAAAAAGGCTGTAGTATATATGGCAAAATATAAAAATTCAAAAGTAACTCAGTCAAAGATTGAGTTATTTTCATGTAAAATAGATGAGTAGGAGAAAAATAATGAATACAAT
>CAVAZS010000168.1:0-3693 GCA_963593385.1 Lachnospiraceae bacterium
GTATGCTTTAATTCTTCATTACAAAGATATGGTGGAGATATTGCAGTTGGTGCCATGACGATTCTTTCTAGTGTAATGCAACTAGCTATGTTACCAATGCAAGGTATAGGACAAGGTGCTCAACCTATTGCTAGTTATAATTTTGGTGCTAAAAATAAAGAAAGATTACAGGAAACATTTAAGTTATTACTTATCTCTTGTTTAGCTTATTCTATTCTTTTATGGGTATTTATTATGACTTGTCCAAAGTTATTTGCTTCTATATTCTCTAGTGATGTAGAACTAATAAACTATACAGCATCAGCTTTAAGAATCTATTGTGGATGTTTATTCTTATTTGGAATACAGATTGCTTGTCAAATGCTATTTGTATCAATAGGTAATTCTATATGTTCAATTATTGTGGCTGTATTAAGAAAGTTTATCTTATTAATTCCATTAATTTATATCATGCCGAATTTAGTAGCTGATAAAACTATTGGTGTCTATATGGCTGAACCAATAGCAGATGGCTTAGCAGTAACATTTACATCTATCTTATTCTTCTTTGAATTTAGAAAAGCATTAAAGAAGCTAGAAACAGCAAAATAAAAAGAAGGTATGCCTATCAAATTGATTGATAAGCATACCATTTTTTGTTATACAGATAATTTCTTAAATGCTTCCCATGGTAATTCTGTTCTTCCAAAATGACCATAGTTCGTAGTAGTAGCGTAAATAGGTCTTCTTAAATCAAGTTCTTTAATAATGTTAGAAACACTGAAATCAAAATTCTTATTTACGATATCTAATAATTCTTCTTCAGAATATTTGCTTGTACCAAATGTATCTAATGTAACAGATAGTGGATTTGGTTTACCAATAGCATAAGATAGTTCTAATTGACATTTATCGCATAGACCATTAGCTACGAGGTTTCTACATACGTATCTAGCATAATATGCAGCACTTCTATCTACTTTAGTTGGATCTTTACTTGAGAAACATCCACCACCAATAGGGGCATATCCACCGTAAGTATCTACGACAATCTTACGACCTGTAGTTCCTGAGTCACCCCAGCTACCACCTAGAATAAAGCTTCCTGATGGATTGATTAAATATTTTGTATTTTCATCTAAATATTTTTCTTCGATAACAGGTTTAATTACTTCATTAAGAACTAAATCATGAATTTCTTCTTGAGTAATATCTTTTGTATGTTGTGTAGAAACAACAACTGTATCAACTCTCTTTAATACACCATCTTCATATTCGACAGTAACTTGTGTTTTGCCATCTGGTCTTAAGCGTGCATCTTTTCTTCTAACTTCTTCTAATTTCTTAGCAAGTTTATGAGCACAATTAATAGCATAAGGCATATATTCTTCAGTTTCGTTAGAAGCAAAACCAAACATAATTCCTTGATCACCTGCAGAAATTTCATCATGAGCAACCGCATTGTTGATTTCAGAAGATTGTTTGTTTACTTTTACTAGAACATGATATTCTTCATCATAACCAATTTCTTTTAATACATTCTTAGCAATTGTTTCATAGTCAATGCTTGCAGTAGTACCAGCTTCACCATAAACAAGAATTAAATCGTCTTTAATTGTTGCTTCTACTGCCATATGAGCATATGGATCTTGACGAATAGCTTCATCAAGGATACTATCCGCAATTAAGTCACATACTTTATCGGGATGACCACTTGTTACGGATTCACTTGTAAAAAATCTTTTTGACATATAAATAAAAACTCCTTCCTTGTCTATCTTGTACCAAACTTAGAAAGAGTTATATTTTTTTGTTTTCTCTTTCTTTATCGATGTCAGCTTTACCACCTTGCAAATTGTAGGTTGGTATGAGGCTACGAGCTGACCCTCTACCTCATTCTTGATAAAAGACAATTATATTATTCTTTATTTCCATAAATTTGTACATAGACAAAAATTGGATTCTGTATTTAATGGTATAACGTTTACTATTATTAACAAAATATGCTAAAATGTTTACGATAGTTAACATTAATGGTGAATGATGAAAAAAGCAGAATATAACTTAATGCCTAAAACAAAAAAAATACTCAGTACTATGGGTGAGCAAATAAAACTAGCTAGATTAAGAAGGGATATTCCTTTGGAATTAGTTGCTGAAAGAGCAGGGATTAGTAGAACTACAGTATGGAAAATAGAAAAAGGTGACCCTTCTGTAGCAATGGGAATGTATGCGGCAGTATTAATGGCACTAAATGGGATGGATAAAGATTTGTTACTTATCGCTAAAGATGATGTGTTAGGCAGAACGTTACAAGATTTAAATTTACAGCCTAGTAAAAGAGCGAAAAGGAGGAATAAAAAATGACAGCAAAACAAAAAGTAATTTATGTTTATGATGATTTTAGTTTTCAAGAACCTATTCTTCTTGGAATGCTTTTTGTAGATGTGTTACGTGGACAAGAAACATATTCCTTTGAATATGACGAAACATGGTTAAATAAAACGAATTGTAAAATTAATTTAGATCCTGATTTAATGCTTTATCCTGGAAGACAATTTCCAAGTGATAATCAGATGTTTGGTGTATTTTCCGATGCTTCTCCTGATAGATGGGGAAGAACTTTAATGAATCGTAGGGAAAGACTAATAGCGAATAAAGAAAATAGAAAACCAAACAAACTATATGATAGCGATTATTTGATGGGAGTTTATGATGAAACTAGAATGGGTGGTTTAAGATTTAAATTTGATGTAGATGGACCTTTTTTATCCAATGATTCGGATTCGTCGGTACCACCTTGGACAACATTAAGAACTTTGGAAGAAGCGTCAAGAAACTATGAAAAAGATGAAACTGAAAATACCAAATGGATTAATCAATTAATAAAACCAGGTTCATCTTTAGGTGGAGCTAGGCCAAAAGCAAATGTTATTGATACAAAAGGACAATTATGGATTGCTAAATTTCCTTCAAGAAAAGATGAAAATGATATTGGTGCATGGGAAAAAGTAGTTCATGATTTAGCAAGTTTCTGCTTGTTAAATGTTCCTGAATCTAAATTGGAAAAATATTCTGATTTAGGCAGTACTTTTTTGGTGAAACGATTTGATAGAACAGATGGTAAGAGAATTCATTTTTCTTCTGCCATGACTATGCTTGGGAAAAAAGACGGCGCATCTTCTCAAGATGGAAGTAGTTATTTGGATATTGCTGAATTTATAAAGAACTATGGTTCTAATCCACAAAAAGATTTATTAGAATTATGGAAAAGAATTGTATTTAATATGGCTGTTTCAAACACAGATGATCATTTGAAAAATCATGCTTTTATTTTGAATGAAGATGGTTGGAGTTTATCACCACTATTTGATGTGAATCCAGTTTCATATGGTAATGAATTATCACTTAATGTTAATGAAAATAGCAATGAAATTAATATTGATCTTGCGATTGACTCTGCCAAATATTACGGGATTTCAAAAGAAGTTGCTGAATTGGAAGTGAAAAATATATTAAATATTGTTAAAAATAATTGGGAATCTTTAGCGATAAAATATGGCTTAACTCGTAAACAAATACAAAATATGAAACAAGCATTTAGTTTATGCAAATAATAAATTTTATTCATTGCTTGAAAATAAAAATTGAGAATGTCTTAATGAAATGTTAATGACATTCTTTTTTATCCTTTCGTAATTGAAGTATAATATG
>CAVAZS010000169.1:0-3675 GCA_963593385.1 Lachnospiraceae bacterium
TGGCATAAATGCTACTGCTAGATTATTTGTGATTGGATTAGTATAGATTTCACTATCTACATCATATAGTGTATGTAGTGTTTCTTTTGTGATTAATTCATTCGGAGTTCCTTCAGCGATAATTTTTCCATTTTTCATTGCGTATAAATAATCACAATAATTCGCACTTAATTCAATATTATGAAGTACAGAAAGAGTAGATATATTTAATGATTTTACTAAATCTAGAACTTCAAATTGGAATTTAATATCTAAGTGATTTGTTGGCTCGTCTAGAATCAATAAATCAGGTTCTTGCACAATAGCTCTAGCTAAGATTACACGCTGTTTTTCTCCACCTGAAAGAGAAAGATAGCTTCGATCACGTAATGAATATAATTCTGTTTTACGTAATGTATCTTCTAACAATTCATAATCATAATCATTGTAGCCTTCCATCATTTTCTTATATGGAGATCTACCCATTAAAATCATATCTTGTACAGAAAAATCGAATGCCATTTCATTAAATTGTCCAACTACAGCAATATGACGTGCTACTTCTTTTGCACTTATTTTTGTTATGTCTTGATCATTTGATAAAACAGAGCCTGACTCAATAGGATTAACTCTATAGATTGCTTTAAGTAATGTTGATTTACCACATCCATTTGGCCCGATGATACCAACACTTTGTTTATCTTTTACCGAAAGATCAACACCTTTAACAATAGGAGTTTTACCTAGCGTAACATGAACATCTTTAACGATTAGTTCCATCTTATTTTCCTCCGAAGCCATAATCTTTTTTGAGTAACATATATAAAAATACAGGTGCACCTAATGCGGCAGTAATAATTCCAACTGGTAATTCTGAACCACTAACTAAAGATCTAGATAATAGGTCAGTGAAAACCATGAATATGCCACCAAATAAGATTGTATAAGGGGTTAATACTTTGTGATTTGCTCCAAAGATAGCTCTTGCTATATGAGGGATGACAAGTCCAACAAAGCCAATCATGCCACAACCTGAAACAAGGATTGCTGTAATCATACTAGCGATAATCAAATAGATTCTTCTCCAAAATGTTAGATTAATTCCTAGTGTTGTGGCTGCTTCTTCTCCCATAAGCATTAAATTTAAAGTGTTACTTTGTGTTAAGAAAAATAAAGCTGTTAGAGTCACAACAAATATAATTGAAGGTACTTTTGACCAAGTTGCTGAAGCGGTACTACCCATAATCCAGAATGTAATATTTTGTAATGCTTGAGCATTATTTGCAAAATAAATCATGATATTAGAAAATGCTGAAAACATGGAGTTAATGACGGTACCAGATAATACAAGCTTAGCTCCTGTTGCGTGTCCTCCAATATTGGCAAAAAATAATACTAAAAATGAAGCGAGTAATGCGCCAATGAAAGCACATACAGATACACTTGCTTGCCCAATAATCGGAAGAGAACTAACACCAGCCATTAGCGCAAAAGTAGCCCCAAGAGTAGCACCAGAAGATATCCCTAAGATATAAGGATCAGCTAAAGGGTTTTCTACGGCAGCTTGCATGACAATGCCACATAGTGATAAGCCAATTCCTACAGCAGCAGCGATTAGTGCACGAGGAAAACGTATCATCCATACAACATTAAAGTATGCAGTTGAAATTTCATCATAGCCTGATAATTTTATATGAAATATTTTCCCTAATAAGATTTTAGTTGTTTGTTCTAAAGGTATTTTTACTTGTCCAATAGATGCAGAAATTAGAATACTTAAGATTAATAAAGCAATTAGGATAGGGACATATATTAATTTTTTTCTCTCATTTTGTTTTTTCACTGTTTTTATTGACACCTCCTATAAAGCGTGATAGCATACCAAATTGTCTAGTTAGCCTACGCTAACCAAGATTATAACATGCCGCATGTAAATGAAAAGAATAAATTTTAGGGGTTATTTGGAAAGGAATAAATATATGAATTATCGTAATTTAATTACTATTGGTACATGCATTTCACTAAGTGCTGTACTACTTGCAGGATGTGGATCTTCTTCATCAAATTCCACTGCTACTTCTTCTGCAGAAAGCACAGCAGAAAGTGCTTCTACTGCTTCAACAGATAGCTATTATCCAGTAAGTGTTAGTACTTATACTGTATCTTCTGATGGAGCTACTTGGACTCCTGTAACTTATGAATATACTTCTGAACCACAAAAAGTAGTTGCGAACAATCAAGGTACAGCAAACTTATTAATTCGTTTAGGATTAGGAGATAAGTTAGTTGGTGTAGCTGCGGTTTATGGACCGGCGCCAGAAGATGTGGCAGAAGAATTTAACAAAGTCCCAGTAATTGCTCAAGGATATGCTTCAAAAGAAGCAGTATTAGGTGTTGAACCTGATTTTGTTGCAGGTAGAGGTGATCTATTTGTTGATGGTGACTATGGTATTGGTACAACTGAGGAATTAAAAGAAGCAGGTATTGCTAGTTATATTACTCATGTTGGTGAAACAGGAGCTACATTTGAATCATTCTTAGCAGATATCGAAAACTTAGGCGTAATCTTCAATGTACAAGATAAAGCTGAAGAACTTAAAACTTACTACAAAGATTATGTAGAAACATTAAAGAATGATTCCCGTTGGGCTGGAAAAACAGTTAAGATGGCAGAAGTTTCTTGGATTGAAGATGGAATGCCAGTATTTGGTTCAGCTGCTACAGAAAGCCTACAAAACGAAGCATTCGCAATGATTGGTTTAGATAACATCAATGAAGATTGTGATGGTTCACAAGTAAGTATTGAAACAGTTATTGCTGAAAATCCTGAAGTAATTGTTTTATTTGACTATGAAGGTGGTCCAGATATGGATGAAATGATTCAATCTTTATATGATAATGAAGCACTTCAAGATATTAGTGCAATCAAAAATAAGAAAGTATTCTCGTTAGATTTTAACGCTATTTATGGTGGTAGTGGTGATATCTATACAGCAATGAGTGATTTAGCTGATGCTTTCTATGGAGAATAAAAAACAGGCATATGCCTGTTTTTTATTCTATGCCAAGCTCTATACCAATATTATCTGATGTATCTGCTTTAGCTTTTTTGTTTTCATACTTAATTGTGAATGAATATTGTTTGCCATCTTCATCTTGTACAACGAAGTTATAATCTTTATTCTTTTTTACAGTTATTGTAATGACATTGTCTTTGTATGAATAATTCACAACATCTTCTGGATATTCAACGACTTCATAATCACCAATACCATTAACTTTAATATGCAATACGGATTTGTTGCCACAAGCAGTTAAGTTAAATGCTAGTACAAAAGCTGTAATAAATGCTAAAAACTTCTTTTTCATGAATTTATCTCCTTAAATTTCCCTGTTAGTTATAGCATATTAATAATTTGTTGCGTCCAACTTAAGATATTCTTCAAAAAGTTTTAAACAAGCATCTCTATCTATTTCTACTAAATAATCGTTAAATGCTTCTCGCCCACCAAACATTTCATCAAACTTTTTATCTCTAAAGCCAATCATTTCATTATCTTCAATCGTACAACCATAGTAGATAATATCAATGTTAGCCCACATACATGCGGCTAAACACATTGGACAAGGTTCACCTGTTGTATATAAAGTAGCACCAGTTAAATCAAAACTTTTGATGTTTGCTTCAGCATTACG
>CAVAZS010000170.1:0-3607 GCA_963593385.1 Lachnospiraceae bacterium
CTTTGACTTCCTCAATAGACATATTTGCAATATCCGCAATATCTTCTATCGATATTCCTTTAGCATACATACCTTCAATTAAGGATACTTTAGCTTTAGCTTCTCCTTTTTGTTCGCCTTCTTTATACCATTCATCTTGATGATCTTTCACATAACGATCTAATTCATATTGAAGTGTCATAAATCTTTCCTGCTCCTTTCTGCTATTTCGTACAGCATTTAATCCAAATTCTAATTCTTTTGTGAATTCATCTGTACATTTCTCTGTATTGATGTATTCAACTAAAGCTCTTAGTCTCTTGTCTTTAATTGCACTAACATCAGCCTTTGCGTTCAAGTACATTCTAACACATCCACTATCATAAGAGCATTTATCTGTTACATCTTTATCATCAGCATACATTCTGATTTTTTCTTCATACTTTAATGCATTAAATGGTGGTAAAGGATCAAACAAGCAAATAAAGATAATAATGACATCAGGTAAAGCACTATACTCTTCACCTTTACTTAATGATTCAACATCTAAGATATCGTTATAATATCTCGCTCTTTTGAATATAGCTTCATCTCTAGTTGTTTGCATTTCTATATCGATATGTCGATTTAGACTTTTAACATATGCATCTAGTCTAATGGATTTTGCATCAAAGTCTGGTGCAATACTCCACTCTTCTTTAGCAATAGTTACTTCATCAATATCTATACCAGTACACATTTTAACTAGTGGTATAGATAATTCTGGGAAGTTGTGGATAATGCGTGAAAAAATGTAGTTGTTCGTAAAAGGTAATTTCTTAAATTTTGTAATAATAGTATTCATTTCATAATCTCCTTATATAATACTTATTCGCAAGAAATTATGAAAATCCTCAAAAATAATTAAAAAAACTTTTCAAATTTATTAAACAGTTTTCAAAAATATAGTTTGATTATACCGATTGCTTTAAATATTCAATATATTCTTCATAAGTTAAAGTAGATTTATATTCTGCTTTAATCTTTTTGATTAATTCAGGTTTAGTTAATAAATCATATACTGTACCAACAACGATTTTAGCTGGTTCAAAATAGCCAATATTGTTATCTACAATTTTGAAGTTTGCACCATGGATTCTTCCTTCTATTCCACCATAACCAAATTGAATTGTAGGTTTAAAACATGCGATATCACCAACATCACCACTAGCAATAGATGATTCATCTTTACCGATGTATTCATCTGTTGTGAAATATAGCATATTTTGATAAGCAACATCACTTAGATTCTTATCTTGGATAAATGGTAAGTAACCATTTGTATTGATAATCTCACATGTTCCTCCCAGTGCATTAGCACAAGATTTAGCGGCTGTTTCGATTTCTTCATTAATCTTCGTAATCTTATCCCAATTCTTACAACGAAGATATGCTTCATAAGTGACAAGTGAAGGAATAGAATTTACTGTTTCACCACCATGAGTCACAATACCATGGAATCTAACCATATCTTGTTCCTCATATGTTTCTCTTAACATACCCATAGCGCTTTGGAATAATGTGAACATATTTAATGCATTTTTACCTAAGTGAGGTGCAGCACCAGCATGAGATTCTACGCCAATAAAATTAAACTTCTTATAAATAAAGCCGGCTAAAGAACAATTTACATTGAAGTGATCATGACCTTCACCCATTGCGTGACAATGGATAATGACATCCATATCGTCAAATACATGGTCAGCTAACATATTTTGTTTGCCACTAAGATATTTGATTTTACCTTCCTTGATTAGTGAACGACGATATTCTAAATCTACAAATTCTTCTGCAGGTGTAAAGAATAAAGTGATTGTTCCAGGTTGTTCCTCTGTGATTTTTGACTTAGCTAAATTAATGAAAGCATCAGTCATGATTGTACATTGCATAGAATGACCACAAGCATGAGCACACTGGCCAGGATTATTGGCGTAAGGATGGTGTGGAACAATGATTGCGTCTAATTCAGCAAGTAATCCTATTTTAGGATTTCCAGAACCAATAGATACTTGGAATCCAGTTTCGTAATATTCTGCTTCAATAGGAATGCCATATTCCTTAAATTTTTCGACTAATAATTTTTTTGCCGGAAATTCTTTAAAGCCAAGTTCAGGTACTTCAAATAATTGATTTCCTAAATTTAAAAATTCATCTTTAGTGTTATCTATAAGTTCAAAAAGCTGTTCTTTCGTTACCATAATATTCACCTCTATATATAGAATAGTCGTAATTGCAAAAAATTACCAAGATAACGATAATGTTTTTAGGAGAACATGAAGGAGTGAAGGATATGAAAGTTTTATTAGTAAATGGTAGTCCACATCAAAAAGGTTGTACTTATACAGCATTAGAAGAGTGTGCAAATGAATTAAATAAGCTAGGTATTGAATCGGAAATATTATGGTTAGGAAATGAAGCGATTCATGGTTGTATTGCATGTGGTAGATGTCGTAAATTAGGTAAATGTATCTTTGATGATGTTGTGAATAAAGTTAGTGCAAGACTAGATGAGTTTGATGGCTATATATTTGGGGGACCTGTTTACTATGGTGGACCATGTGGGCAATTAACTTCATTCATGGATAGACTATTCTATAGCTCTGCATCAAAAATGAAATGCAAACCAAGTAGTAGCGTTGTTTCATGTAGAAGAGGTGGAGCAACAGCATCATATGATCGTTTGAATAAATATTTTGAGATGTGTAATATGCCTGTAGTTACTTCACAATATTGGAATCAAATTCATGGAAGTACTCGTGAAGAAGCTATGCAAGATGAGGAAGGTTTACAGACAATGCGTACATTAGCTAGAAATATGGGTTGGTTATTAAAATGCATTGAAGCAGGAAAAAAAGCTGGTATAGATTTACCAGAATATGAACCGAGAATTGGAACTAATTTTATTAGATGATATGAAATATATATTAATGGCAAGTGGCTTTAAAACTAAGGATATAAACTATAACAAGAATAAAATCTTAGAAGCAATTCATACTGTTGCACAAAAGGATGATTTTCTTCTTTTTGGCGAGTCTTTCTTACAAGGATTTGATGCATTAAGTTGGAATTATGAAATAGATCAACATATTGCGATTGAGCAAAGTGATGCAATCATTCAAGAAATACAAAAAGTGTGTAGTAGCAATCAAGTAAATGTATCCTTTGGATATTTTGAAAAAGAAAATGAATCCATCTATAGTAGTCAAATTACTATAGGACAAGATGGAAATATTCTAGATGATTATCGAAGAATATCAAAAGGATGGAAAGTAAAAGAAGCAGATCATCATTATGTAGAAGGTGATAAATTTCATACATTCATGTTTGAAAATGAAAACATTTCTATTGGTTTATGCGGTGATTTTTGGTATGAAGAAAATATTCGACAAATGAAAGAACTAAAACCATCAATAGTATTATGGCCTGTATATACTGATTTTGATGTGAAAGAATGGAATGAATCAATTATTTACGACTATTGTGGACAAGCAAGTAAACTAGATACACTCGTAGGATGTGTGAATTCAGTTTGTTTAGATGAATCTTCAGAAATACTAGCAAAAGGTGGAGCAAGTTGGTTTAAAGATAA
>CAVAZS010000171.1:0-3531 GCA_963593385.1 Lachnospiraceae bacterium
TTGTGTCTGTTTGTACTAAATTGTATCCACCAACGTTACATCCTTTAGCTTCATAGATTTTGTTACCCCATCGATCAAATACATTTCCACATGTATCTGTTGTGAATGGTCCATCATCATCCCAACCGCTAGCTGGAGTTGGTGTACTAGAAGAAGCTTCTGTAACCGTTAATGTATATTGAACAGTTGCATCTTCATAGTTAGGATTAGTTGCTTTAGCAATAACATTTAGCTTACCAACATTTGTAATACTTGGAACTTCTTCACTCCATGTTTTTTCATTATCAATAGAGTAAGTTACTTTTGTTCCTTTTGTAACAGAAGCTATAGCACCACCTTTTAAAGCTTTACCATCATATGTTTTTGTTGCTTTAGAACCTGTAAGTTCTGGTGTTAATGTCATTGTACTAGCTTTAGTAATTGTAAATACAGCAGTCTTACATGTAATTTTATAGTTATCTAAAGTTGTATTTGTAGTAGGTGTAATTGTATATTCATTTACATCTTCACCTTTTTCTCTAGATAAAGAATATGTAATTTTTGGTGATTCTCCTTCAACAAATCCACTTATTGTTGCGGTTAATTCAGGATCTTTTTCTCCATATACTTTTGATTTCTTGTCTGCTGTAACAAATACTTCTTTCTTTGTCACTTCAATCGTATACTCACATGTATTTTCAGCATAATTATCATTTGTTGCTTTAGCTTCGACTTTTATCTTACCAACATTCGTTAGACTTGGGGCTTCTGTTGACCACTCTGTCCAAGTTGTTCCATCTGTAGAATATCTGTATGTAATTGTTGTTCCTCGCTCTGGTATAGCATGTACTGTTCCCGTTACCGCTTTACCAGAATATGTTTTAGTAACACTATTAGCGTAAATCTTCACTTGTTTCAAAATCCAGAATTGTCCAGAATATGCATTATTTACTTTATAGTAACCAGAATCATCTACAGTATCTTTAATTTGTTCAGTGGTTTTATTAAAGTCTACTGTATGTTTACCAACAGTTGTTCCTTTACCACTAGCGGATAATCCAGTAAATGTTAGTCCTAAATCTTGTTTCTTACCATCACCTGCTAAATATGAAGTGAAACCAGTAACTTCATGTTCCGCACCATCATATTTAAATACTGTATCAACAGTTCCATTTGCTTGTAGAATTACAAGACGATAAAAGTACAAATCAACGATATTTTTACTTGCATCTTGATTCACTACAATTGTTGAAGTTTGATTTTCTTTTACAGAATAACCAAAGAGATTGTCATAGTCATCACCTTTTATCGTTACTGTTTTTCCTATTTCACCTTCCGCATAGAAAGGACTAGCAATCGCTGTTTTTTCATCAGCTGTATCTCCAACCCAATAACAATTAATTGTAATCCTACTATATAAAGATTCAAACTTAGCATAGTAAGTCATTGTTTCTGACCAACCATCATCTGGTTTAGTTGGTGTTAACTTAGCATTTGTTGTAATAAGAGTATCTTTAGAACAACTAGCATCACTATACCAACCTACAAATTGATATTTATCTTTTGCAGTTGCAGTAGAACCAGTAATTGTATATTGATCATCTGGGAAGAAATTTTCTTCATCTAAACTTACAGTTCCTCCACCTATTGCTTTATATTGAATTAATGTATTTCTCTTTTCCGCAGCTTTAACATAAACAGTTTCATTTTCTGTAACAGTAGTTTCTGCCGCACTCCATGGTGTAGTCATCTTTTCATTACTATAGTAGCCAACAATTTTATAATCACTCGGAATAGATAATGCAGGGCTTACCGCATTAGAATCTACTACATAAGTTTGTGTACTTAGTACTTTTCCTTTATCATATTCATCATTTATTTTATTGCCTAAAACATATTGAACTTCTGCTGTATTAAAATATAAAACTAAATTCCAGTTTGCTGTTCCATCAAATGCTTTTGATCCTTTAGCTGGATCGTATGGTGAACAATAGAATAATGAAGTTTTACCTGAATTCCATCTTTCATTCAGTGCTTTTTTCGCTTCACTAATATAACTTGAAACGTGATTTCCTCTGTTATCTTTATAAGCATCATTTAAAGTTATCGTATTCATATTTTCGAGTGACGCAACAATACTATTCCAATCACTATCAGTTTGAATTAGTGGTGTAGTGTCGCTGTAAATACTTCCTTCTTTATTTTCAAAATATGAATCAAGCAATTGAATTTCACCAACTGGAATATAACCATTGTTATCTAATTTATCTGTATTTACACCTAATGAACTTAATGTTTCACTTGAGAAATTATCTTTAGCAATATATACAAATACTGACTTTGTAGACACTGTTTTTGGTGTAACAGTCACATTAAATGTTTCATAAGCCACAAAATGTTCTCCATAATTACTCTCTCCATCATGGTAATGCGATCTGTAACAAAACATATGCTTAATTGTAGCTGTACCTTCTTTTAAGCCTTTAACATAAGCTGTATATCCTGTCCCTGACACAGAAACTACATCACTACCACTTTTAACTATCCAAACATGTGGGTAATTACAATCTGTTCTTTCATTCTTTTCGCCTGTAATTACGACACCACTACCTACTTCTACTGATGCAGTTCTTGCTTCGTCTATAGGCATAATCGCATCTTCACTATTGTTTTCTGTTGTTTCTTCTTGCTCTTGAGTTTCTACAGAAACAATGTCATTAGCATCTACAGAGATATCTTTTGTAGTTAATACCTTTTCATCACTATCTAACACTTCAGCCTTAAAGTTATAAGTACCTTTATTTTTTACATCAAATACGTATGTTTTATCATTAGATGATTCTTCATTTAATGCATAGTTACTAGCATCAATATTATCTGTAAGATCACCATTATTTTCAAAATCTAAAGTTACATCATCTTCTGTATCGACGCCAATCGTTAAAGTTGCAGATGTTTTTTCTTCGTTATACTCAAGTGAGTAGTAAATATTTTCACTATAATCAACTGGAGTAGCTGTAATTTCACTTTCTTGTGTAGCACTAGGTTCTTGTTCATCTTCTGCTAATGCAGTTGTAAAGCTAACACAAGTTAACATCATCAATAATGATAATAATAGTTTTATATATCTTCCCATTTTATTTCCCATAACTTACTCCATTTATTTCTTCTTTACCATACAACGTTTTTTGAAGAATGATATACCATAACAAAGTATTTCATCGTAATCATCTTCATATTCTTTAGCATACATTTTTGTATCAATTTGTTCTATAGCTTTATCGCATGTTTTTTCTAAATCTTCTAAGTTTTGCGTATATTTTGCTTCAAAGATTGCGACACGACCACGTATCACATCATTCACAACAATGTCACTTCTACCTTCACCATGTTCTTTATTTGATTCAACTGTATATCCTGCACCTGTAAATATTCCTGCAAGAAATGCATGATAGAAATCTTCACGATAATCATGGTAACTAATTGTTCTTCTTAATAGTCAACTACCCACGGTCCAAGGACCAGTGGGCTTGTAACTAGCTCATCCAGTAC
>CAVAZS010000172.1:0-3518 GCA_963593385.1 Lachnospiraceae bacterium
AGGGGTGCGCTCTAACCACCTGAGCTACAGGCCCAACTTTTACCGAATGCTTATAAATTATCTCAAATGAATAGATACTTGTCAACACTATTTTTTAATTTTTTGGCACTTTTTTTGAAATTTGTTGATGTTATATATGCGATAGGGTAAAATTTAGTTCGTTGAGGAGTTGTTATAGATTATATGAATGCTTTTATTACTTGGTTTATGGCCACTATTGGGAAATATATTTCTGCCCAATTATCTGTATTTTTTGTGAGTATGTTACCACTTATTGAACTTCGTGGTGGAATAATTGTTGCTCGTCTTTTAAATTTACCTATGTGGGAAGCTATATTTTATTGTGTATTAGGAAATATTTTACCAATTCCATTTATTTTATTTTTTATTAAGAAATTTTTGCATTGGTTAGCAAACCACAATATGCAAGGCTTAGCAAACAAAATTATGCATAAAGCAGAAAAGAATAGACCACAAATTGAAAAATATGGTTTCTGGGGATTAGCTTTATTTGTTGGTATTCCACTACCTGGAACAGGGGCTTGGACTGGAAGCTTAGTTGCGGCTGTATTTGATATGGATCTCAAGAAAGCAAGTTTATCTATATTACTTGGTGTATTCTTAGCGTGTACGATAATGTGTTTAATTTCTTATGGAGTATTCCATTTCTAATTTATGAAATATTCAGTAGTTATTGCGGCTGCAGGAAGTGGTTCGCGTATGGGACTTGGATATAATAAAGTTTATTATCCAGTGAACAATAGACCACTACTTGCCTATACAATTGATGTATTTGAAAAAGATGAAGATTGTATGGATATCGTTGTTGTATCAGATGTAGATACTTTTAATGAAAAGATGGTAGAAGAAAAATTTTATAAAGTTTCTGTTGTAGCTGGAGGATCTTCTAGACAAGAAAGTATTTATCATGGTTTACAAAAGGTTAAAGAAGATATTGTCATGATTCATGATGGTGCTAGACCTCATATTACACAAGATTTATTAGATAAACTAAAAGAAGCTATGAATAAAGAAAGAGGAGCGATTTTGATGGTTCCTTGTAAAGATACGATTAAAGTTGTGGAAAATGGTTATATTGTAAAAACAATTCCTAGAGAAACATTAATGGCTGCACAAACTCCACAAGTATTCTATACATCCGATATTTTATCTTGTATGAAGAAAGCAATTGATGAAGGATATACAGGAACAGATGATGCTTCGCTAATAGAAAGATATTTAAATATAAAAGTGGCGTGTGTTTTGGGTGATTATAATAATTTAAAAGTCACTACACCAGGAGATTTGAAAGAAATTTAAAATGACCTCAATTTTGAGGTCATTTACTTTATTCTTCTTCAGTTTTTTCTTTTTCTTCAAATTGAGCTAATTGATCATTTAATAGTTCAACAACTTTACGATTGCTACGAACTAAAGCAATAACATCTGTTAAGTCTTCCATAGCTGTACCGTTTTCTTTTTCTTCAAAGTAAGCTTTACCAATACGTTCATAAGCTTTACTTAATTGACGTTCATGTTGACCGATTTGAGAACGGATTTCTAACTTTTTACGTTCTTTAGAGATTTGATCAGTAATTGTTTTTGTTGTTTTGTTTAATGTTTCTGTACCTTTTTCAATTAGAGAAGAGATAGTTTCAGTTAAATCTTTTTCGTTGTTATCCATTATTTTTTATCCTTTCTTACTTGGTTAATGAAATCCATAATGAAGTTTTTAATATCTTGTATGCTTGCATTTTCATCATGTATTAAATCAGATATACCACTAACTAAAGTGTTTGCGTAATATTCTGAATTTTTAATATTTAATACATCTTTTTCAATGCCTTCATCAAATATTTTCTTTAATACTTCTGAAGCAGATTGCTTAGCTTCATCAATTGTTCTTGATGATAAAATCGTTAAATCAATATTGGCTGTTTCACCATGTAAATTTGACCACATTGTTTTAAATGAAGTAATGATATTTTCAATACATTCATTTAATTCTTCATCATAGTTATTTGTTGAACTATGTGCCATGATACTTTTTTTGAAAGAATCATTATATTTTTTAGAAATTGCTTCGATTACATCATCCTTTGATTTGAAATAATAGTAGAACAATCCTTTAGCAACATCTAGTTCTTTTACGATAGCATTGACAGTAGTTTCAACAACACCATTTTCTTTAAATAATTTTTCTGCAGCATTGATGAATTCTTCTCGTCTTTGCTCGCTGTCATTTGTATCCATGATTTTTTGCCTCCTTTAATTTAACTATAGCATCGACTGACCGATAGTCAAGTGATATAATCAATTACATGAAATTAAATTGTCCAAAATGTAATCAGCCATTAATTAAAGTTGAAAAAACATGTAAGTGTCAAAATAAGCATTCTTATGATTTTGCTAAAGAAGGGTATATTAATTTATTACTTGGAGAAAGTGGAGTGCATGGGGATGATGCACAAATGGTTAAAGCGCGTACTTCTTTCTTAAATACAGAATCTTATTTGTTTTTAAGAGATTTTTTATGTGAACTTGTTGCTAAAGAAAATACGAATATATTACTAGATTTAGGATGTGGTGAAGGATATTATACTAGTAGCTTTGATGCAAAAGAAAAGTATGGTTTTGATTTATCAAAGAGTGCTCTAAAATATGCAGCTAAACACGATAAAACTACACAATATGTTGTTAGTTCTATATTTCATATACCAATGGATAATGAAGTGGCAGATACAATTGTTACTTGCTTTGCTCCTATTGCGTCTAATGAAATAGAAAGATTATTAAAAGAGAACGGTTGCTTTATTGTAGTGACACCAGATGAAAATCATTTGATTGAATTAAAAGAATTGCTATATCAAGAAGCGTATAAGAACGAAGTGAAAGAGTTAGAGCTATCTTTGAAGAAAGAAAAAGAATTTCATGTCTCACAAGAATTTGATGTAGATACAGAACATTTGATTAGTTTATTTCAAATGACACCATATGCATATAAAACAGATATTTATGCTTTAAATAAATTACAAGAAGTAAAAGAAATGAAGATAACAGCTTCATTTGTTATTCGATTATACAGAAAGAGTTCATTGTAGTCTTGAACCTTTCTTTTTTTAGTGCTATAGTTTAGCAGTCAATAAGATAGAGTGCTAAGGAGGAACATATATGGCAAAGAAACAGTTCAAAGCAGAATCTAAAAGACTATTAGGTCTTATGATTAATTCTATTTATACAAACAAGGAAATCTTCTTGAGAGAACTTATTTCAAATGCATCAGATGCACTAGATAAAAGATATTACTTGTCTTTAACAGATGACACAAAGAAAGTAGATAAAAAAGATTTACACATTCATATTGAAAGAGATATTCCTAACAAAACTCTTGTGATTGAAGATACTGGTATTGGTATGACCAGTGAAGAACTAGAAAAGAATCTAGGAACAATTGCGAAGAGTGGATCAGCAGATTTTAAAAATAACTTAGAAAAGTCAGATGAAAATATTGATATCAT
>CAVAZS010000173.1:0-3420 GCA_963593385.1 Lachnospiraceae bacterium
AAAAACTTTTGATAAGTATCTAAATCACCTAACATTTCTCCATGATCTGATGTAATAAATAAAATTGTATTGTCATATAAATCATTTTCTTTGAGGGCATCTACAATTCTACCTATATTGTAATCAACAAAAGATATAGCATTTGCATATTGTTCACGCATACGATTGATGGATTCTTCGTTTGGTAAATCTGCTATACATTTATTTTCTTCAGCAAGTTTGGATAAAGGAGTAATAGAAGAAGTATGATGAGGAATATTTCCATCATTAACATGAGACCATTCTTTAGGTAAATCAAAAGGTGGATGAGGATCTTTGAAACCACACCACATCATAAATGGTCTATTTTCTCCTTTAGAATGATTGATATATTCAATGCATTTACTACTTGCCCAATAAGAACCATGCCATTCTAAAGGTAAAAGAGATTCTTGTGGTTGCATGTATAAAGCATTTCTTACACCATGATAACTTCCAATATAACCATATCCATTCTCACTTAATTCTCTAGCATAATCGTCGTCATTTACATCATATACAACTTCATCTGCATTTAAAAAATAATCAAAACCTGTAGATCTTCTTTCAGGTTGAAAATGAATTTTACCTATTGCAATTGTTCTATATCCTGCATCACTTAATAATGTCGCAAATGTTGGTAGATACCATGGACATGGCTTAGCTTCTTTACCAAAGTAATTGTCATCAAAACCATGATATTTAGCAGTTAATCCAGTAATAATATTGTGTCTTGCAGGGATACATACTGGGTTTGGGGAATAAGCATTTTCATATACACATCCTTCTTCAGCAAGCTTATCCATATTTGGTGTTTTTACAAATTTATCTTTTTGATATGCACCAACATAGTCATATCTCAATTGATCCATTGTGATTAGAATGATATTTGGTCTTTTATCCATAGAATCTACCTCTTTTCCTAATAGTAAAAAAGATTGCTAAGAAAAACAATCTTTTGAAATTTAATTTGTCTATGAATTGAAAGTCAGTATATCATCAACTTCTCCAATAGGAAGTTCTATAATATCCGCAATATCTGATAGTGGGTAACCTTTTGCATACATTCCATAAATAGCACGTCTTTTTGCTATCATAATGCCTTCTTTTTTGCCTTGCTCAAATCCTTGCTCATACCATTCTTCTTGGCTTTTTTGTTGTTCTTGCTCGAATGTCATAGATTTTCTCCTTGTAATACTATCTTGCTCTACTGTATTTCTATTCTTTTGTAAATGTATTATTCGCTATATCAGTATTGATAAACTGGATATACGCTCTTAAATCTTTATCTTCTACAGTATCTAGATCAACTGTTGTGTTCAAATAAATTTTATAAATTTCCTACTTCAATACATTCATACCAATTGCCATCTCGTCCTAGTATGTGAAGTGGATTAGATGGGATGAAAGAAAGATGCCTTTTATAGTATTCTAACCACCATTCAGAAAGAGAAAATTCTAGATGTCTATCAACGTAGTTTTCTACGATTGCATACCAACGTGCTGTGACACCATCAATAGATTTTGGGTCGCTCAAGCCATGAAAACTATTTTGAAGGACAACCTTATCTTTATCAAATAGAACATAGATGAATGTTTCTGGTACGGCTTCTTTAGAGTTAGACTCTTCGCTATCTTCTAAAAGATTTTCTTCTAGATCATCCTCTTCGTCTTCCTCGTCATCTTCTATATGAATAACTCTTGGTTTAGCTTCATAGTATTCTTTACAAGGTACATATTTTTTTCTTGTATAGGAATGATCTAGTTGTATATGTAGTTTTCTAAAAATTAATATGTCTAAAAACATACTGATGGTATAACCTACTTTGAATATAAATGTACTAATCTTTCTGCTTTTCATGTAAATTCCTTATATTAATTACTTTTTACTTTTACCTGTTATTTGATGTAGTGTACTGAATATTCCCATTATGCCAAAAATAATGATAATTAATAATGTGATACTTCCATAATAGATAACAAATGGAATCGCAACAAATAATGCAATAATAAATAGAACACCTAGTATTTGACCGATTCTATAATTTATATTCTTCTTTTCCATTAGTCTTTATTCCTTTCACACATGCCTTTCATGACATCATAATAACGATTTATATTTTGATTTATTGCGACTCTACAATTAGGATGATCACTTTCAAAATCACAAATTGTTTGACCTATATGAGTAGAATCATTTAATTCTATAGTTACATAAGCATCTTTGTAAGTAAGCATTTGTTCATCAACTAAAGAAGCTATAGCAACAGCATCATGCATTGGATCACCATTTCTAAAAGTAATTAACTCTTGCATGATTTGTTTGATTTCAGGATTTAGAATTGTACTAATATCACTAAATGTATCTAGCTCTAGTGGACAATTTAATGTTACGTCTAGTCCAACCATATCAATAGGAATACCACTTCTAAATACAATGTCTGCAGCATAAGCATCATGATTAATGTTCGCTTCAGCAAAAGGTGTAATATTACCACCTTGTATCGCTCCACCCATGATAACAATTTTCTTAATATCTTTTGTTATTTCAGGATATTTTAAGAAGCATCTAGCAATATTTGTTAATGGAGCAACAGTTACAAGGACAAGTTCCTTAGAATATTTCTTTGCCATGTTGTATATAAAATCTTCAACAGAAATATCTAAAGGTAATTTTGATGAGTGTGGTATTTCTATATCACCTAGTCCATTTGCTCCATGGAATGTTGCTTCAGGCTCAGAAAATTCTGCTTTTAAATAAGAAGTACTACCAGAAATAACAGGTACATCTTTCTTGAATAATTGCACAATATCTAAGGCATTCTGTGTTGTGACATGGGTATAGTTATTACCACCCATGGTTGTAATTCCTAATAAATTAAATTGATCCGTATAAGATAAACCAATACTTAGACAAAAGAAGTCATCTACACCAGGATCTGTATCAATAATAATCGGTAATTTCATATGTTTTCCTCAATCTTCAGCATTAGCAGGAATACCATTCCATAATCTATAGTAAACATTCTTGTTATTTAATAATTCTTCATGATTTCCTTGCTCAACAATGCCGTTTTTACCTAACACAATAATTCTATCAGCATTTTTAATTGTTGTTAAACGGTGAGCAATAGTTAATGTAGTTCTACCTACAGATAATTTTTCTAAACTTCTTTCAATTAAGATTTCACTTTCATTATCTAATGCAGAAGTAGCTTCATCAAGTAATAGAATAGGTGGATTCTTTAAGAATACTCTAGCAATAGAGATTCTTTGTTTTTGACCACCAGATAGCTTAACGCCTCTTTCACCAACATATGAGTCATAACCATCACTTAATTCTCTAATAAATTCATCAGCACCTGCTAGTTTAGCAGCTTCAATGATTTCTTCTCTTGTTGC
>CAVAZS010000174.1:0-3369 GCA_963593385.1 Lachnospiraceae bacterium
TATTATTCGTCTCCATAAAAATATAATTCACATTTTTCTTCATCAAATAAAGATATATATGGGTATGAAGATATTGTCACATCATCTAATTTTCTTACCTTTTCCTTTATATCCGTATATAAAAGATAGCCATTCAAAATGAATACAGCCATAAAAGATAAAACATATTTCTTTTTAGAAGAAATATTATCTAAAATATTTGGAATAGTGACTATTAATATTACCTGTATAAAATCACATACTCTAGATACAACTGGATAACGAACTAGCAAAATATATATAAGTAATGAAATGAAAACCATTTGAACTTGCATATATGTTTTTGCATTTTTTTCTGTTCCAATGTAATACAAGAAAATGCACATTAGTGTAATTACAATTTGCAAGCCTAGACCTGCAATACTAAAGGATTGTCCATAGAAATAATATAACAAATGATTCCACGAAGAATTTGCACCATAAGTCCAAACAAGTTTTGTCAAAAGATAGCTACTTATAAAACTTAAAGCACCTGTAACCACAACTAACATAAGTCCCTTTGTAATCTTATTTTCTTTTATTTTATTTAAAAGATATAAAATAATAGGTAGTACAAATCCAACAATAGATACATCATGAAACATGCACGCTATAACAATTCCTATATAATATTTTAAATATTTTTTATTTTCTAAAAATTCGAAGTAGGAAAATAAAAATACAGCCATTGCCAAAGATTGCCTTATTCCACTTGAATAATAAACTTCTAAATATCCAGATCCTATAAAAATCATTAAAGAAATAAGTATATTTTTACTATATTTCAGCACAATATAAGCAATCACAATCGCAGTCAAAATATTACATGCAAGTAAAAACATTCTATATGAACCAAATATTTTTTTACATAATAAAGCTAATGAAGTAAATCCTAAATTACGACTTAAATGATATTGAATCGCATCATAAATAGGATTTTCTACTCTATCATATACAATCATATAAGTCGGGATATCACTCCCCATATCTAGCCTAATTGAAAAAAATATCATTGTCAGAATAAAAACAATAATAGAAAACTTTTTGAACTTTTCATCACTTACATATCGTTTTAAAAATCCTAGAATTCCAATCAAGCAATATATCACTAAAACGTACATAGTCCTACTATACCATAACCTTCTTATATAACTCTAAATATTCTTGATACATATTCTCTAATGAATACTTTGAAGCATTTCTTATGCAATCTTCTTTCTTAAATGTATTATTCTTAGATAACTCAATAATCGTATCTTCCATCGCATATAAATCATTCTTTTCTATAACAATACCTGTATCACTAGTAAGTATTTCTGGTGATCCCCCTGTTTTATAAGTAAGAACAGGTAGTCCACAAGCCATAGCTTCTATATTGACTGTAGGAAATGTATCTTGTCTAGTTAAATTTATAAATACATCTGCACTGTTGTAAATATCTCTTAATTCACTAATGCTATTCGTTCTAGGAATATTTAATACGTTCGGTATTTCACTCTTATTACTACCAACTTCTACTAGTTTTATATTTTCAGGTAGTACACTCGCTAATTTTATTAAATGATCTAATCCCTTAGAATTATCCCAAACACTCGCAACAGCTAACACAATAAACTTATCTTCTAGATGATATTGTTTTCTAAAAGAAGACTTCTCATTATATTTAAAAACATTTAAATCAATCCCATTATGAATAGTCATAACATTACACTCTTTTAGATAAGATTCTTTCACAACATTAGCTAACCAACTAGATGGTGTTACAATCGTTAAGTTATCTTGAATAGAAGTAAATACTTCTTTTTTTCTTTCATAGTTTTTTGTTACATTATGTTTATTCCAACTAAATGGATATTCCTTAGTAATAGGGCAGTCATAACATTTCTCTTTCCATTTATTACATCCTATACCATCAAAGTGTGCACAATGTCCTGTCATACTCCAGCAATCATGTAATGTCCATATTACTTTCTTGTTCTTCTTTTTTAAGTAATCAAAAAGAATACCTACATGGATGTAATAACCATGTAAGTTATGTAAATGAACAATATCTGGATTAAATTCATCTAGATCTTTTAGCATTCTTTTTGTTTCTATTGCATTATGAAAACCATGGCTATCAAATAGATATGTGCATACTGCATGTTCTACGTTACCAACACTCCCAGTAAAGCGAATAGAATTGGCATTAGAACTATCTTCTTTTCGGCCATAGTAAACTTTACCTTCTACTGTTTCCATCATAGAAAGAGTAGATACAAGTCTTCCTGTACTACCAAATCCTGCAACAGAATTAATAAACGCTACTTTCACTCATTAAACCTCTTCATAATATGTATCTGGATGATTAGGGTCAAATGCTTCATTTGCCCACATAATCGTAACCATATCTTCTTTACCTGTATTTTCTATATTATGTGTATAACCTACAGGAATATCTACTACTTCTAATTTCTTATCACTAACATGATATTCAATTACTTCAGTAGTATTGATTTTTCTAAAGCGAATCACACCTTCACCTTTAACAACTAAGAACTTCTCATTCTTTGTATGATGATAGTGATTACCCTTAACAATACCAGGATGAGAAATATTAATACTTACTTGTCCTTGAGTATCTGTTCTTAAAAATTCTGTGAAACTTCCTCTAGCATCTTCATGACTATTTAAGTCATAAGAAAATTCATTTTCTGGTAAATAACTTAAATAAGTACTATATAGTTTCTTTTTAAAACCACTCATTGTAGGTACTTCTAAATCACTTCTACTATCTTTAAATGATTTTAAATAACTCGCTAAATCACCAATCGTTTCATCATAATAAGTACTTACTTTCAAATAATCGTTTGTACTATCTTTACCTATACAAGAAATAAATTCTTCGCAAATATCATCAATATAAACAAAACGAATTAGTGCATTAGGATCATTAATTTGAATATCTAAGTTATGTGCTACGTTATAGCAGAATGTAGCGACTACACTGTTGTAATTAGGTTTACACCACTCACCAAAAGCATTGTCTAATCTAAATACATAGACATTAGCGCCTGTTTCTTTACCATATGCAAAGACTAAATCTTCTGCTTCTTTCTTGCTTTTACCATAAGGATTATCTCTTTCAGCTTGAATACTAGAACTAATTAATAGTGGTATCTTTCTATCATTTTTCTTTAATATCTCTACCAATTCACCTGTTAAGTCAACATTCCCAGTTGTAAATTCATCTTCTGTCTTTGGTCTATTAATACCAGCTAAGTGCATAACAAAATCACATTTATCCACTAAACTTTCTAGTGATTCTTTCGTATCACGATCAAAAGTTAATACATCATAATTTCTTTCTTT
>CAVAZS010000175.1:0-3261 GCA_963593385.1 Lachnospiraceae bacterium
GGAACCAACTACTTATACGGTGACAATTAATTGTAGTGATACAGCAATTGTTCCAACAGGAGAAACAGCTTGGAGTAAAACAGTTACTCAAAGTTATGATAAAGATTCTAAGGTAGTAATCTACGCGCCTAATTATGAATCTGAAGGAAGAGTATTTGAAAAATGGATTTATACAAATGAAGAAGGTGAACGAGTTGAGTCAACCAATCCGATTTTGACTTTTGATATCTTAAATGAAAATAAAAAAGTGCAAGCTATCTATAATCCAGTAATTACAGAAATTAACTTTACTATTCCTTATCCTGTTGGCGGTAGTGCTTTAGCTACAAAAGACAATATATCTGCTTCAGCAACAATAGCTACAGTATCTGGAAAAGATATCACAGCATATTTTGACTTAGAGAATATGTCTTGGTTACCTAATGATGAAACAGCTGATTATGAAACTAGTTATACATTAAAGTTACCAATCATACAGAACATAACAAATGTTCGATATGTATTAGCTGATAATATCACAGTAAAAGTAAATGGAAATACAGATATAACTGCAAATATCGATAAAGATAATTTGATTGCGTATATTTCATTCCCTAAGACAGATATACATAGATACAATCTGAAATCTGTGGAAAAACCAGAAGATATCACATTATCTTATGCTGAAGCTTATAAGCTACAGACAGAACAAGAGGAAGAAAGTAAGAAAGAAGATCCACTAAATGTATGGAATTTACCTAAAGTTACTAATCTTGTATTAGATGATGATAGTAAATTAACTTCAAGTATTACTTGGAATATTCCACAGTTTAATAAAGAATCATGGTCTGAACAAACGATAGAAGTAGAAGGTACAGTAACAATACCAAGTAATGTGATTCAAGGTGAAGTTAGTAATAAAGTTACATTAAAGATTCGTGTAGAAGCTCCTGTTCAAGTTAGTACACCTACTTCTAGTATTCCTACAGGAACATATAAGGATACACAACTTGTAACACTTAAGAGTGATACAGAAAATGCTAAGATTTACTACACATTAGATGGAACAGAACCAACAACAGATAGTATGCTTTATGAAGGATCATTTAAAGTAAAAGAAACAACTACAATAAAAGCTATTGCTGTATATAGTGGAATGATTGATAGTGAAGTTGTAACATATACAATTACAATCGACCGTACACCAGATTCAACACCAACTCCTACATCAGACTCTAAGAAATCAAGTGGATGGGATGATGGTGGACCATTTACAACAGATACTTGTGGTAATGTCTACGATAGATGGGGTAATCAGATTTATGAAGCCAAAGGTTGCAACATTGGTGGATATAATCTAGTTCCAACAGATACAAAAGAATAACATATATGAAAAATAGAATGCGATGCATTCTATTTTTAGTATGTGTAACAATAAGATGAAATGTAATCAAATACGCCTTTACCAGAAGTATTATAGGCATTGTTAGGACACTCATAAGAGAAAGTTAAGTTAAATTCATGAGCTTTATATAACTTAAATCCATATGTATCAATTTTAGATTGTTCAGTTGCAGTATAGTAAACTTTGCTATATTTCACTAAAGCTGTAAAACAAACAGTAATATCATAATTTTCTATATCTACTTTACCTGTTTTGACATAATTTTCATTAAAGTCATTAACACTAATCCAATTTAGGAAACCATAGTCGCTATCTTCTACACCATCACTATATGGCTCATTGTAAGTAATATAATTTGCTTTATATTCCCCGTATGCCTCAACAAATTCATCCCAAGAAGAAGTGGCAGTGATACCTTTTGTTGTTTCGATATCAGTATTATAGTCATATGAAGCTGAAGTTCCTTCATATGAGAAAGAATTAATCTTTTCTACTATATTTCCCGTACCACTATCAATAAATGCATAATCTTTGATGGATAAATATCCACTAGGTGCTTCTTTTGATGTATTAACAAGTAGTAAGGTTTGGCTATCAATATAGCGATATACACATAATAATGTGATGATTGTAAGCAATATTGCTTGATATTTCGATTTCTTTTCCATGAATTTATTGTACCATATGGTTAGGAGAAAACAGCTATGAATAATAATATTGAACAAATGATTGCTAAATTTAGAGAACTATTTGGAAGTGGATGCAATGAGAAGGTATATTTTGCACCAGGAAGAGTAAATCTGATAGGAGAACACACAGATTATAATGGTGGACATGTATTTCCATGTGCTTTGAAGATTGGTACATATGCAGTAGTAAGCGAAAGAGATGATCAAAAATTATGCATGTATTCTTTTAATCGAGAAGAAAATCTAATTGAAATTAATTTAGAAAATATTGCATATAAGAAAGAACAAAAATGGACAAATTATGTTCTAGGTGTAATTGATGCACTGAATGAGAATGGTTATAAAGTGGCTCGTGGATTTAATCTTGTTGTATATGGTAATATTCCTATTCAATCTGGATTATCTAGTTCTGCATCTTTAGAAGTATTAATTGCTTATATGTTAAGAGATTTATATCATTTTGATTTTGATAATACGAAACTCGCATTAATGAGCCAATATGCAGAAAATCATTTTGTTGGAGTAAATTGTGGAATAATGGATCAATTTATCATTTCTAATGGTGAAGAAAATACAGCATTATTGTTAGATACAAATACATTAAAATATGAAAAAGTAAAAATTAATCTTGGTGAGTATAAATTAGTGATTATGAATACAAATAAGCCAAGAAGACTACAAGACTCAAAATATAATGAGAGAAGAAAAGAATGTGATGAAGCTTTACTTGTCTTGCAAACAAAATTAAATGTACATGCTTTATGTGAAATAACAGTTGATGAGTTTGAATCAAACAAAGATTTAATTCAATCAACGGATATAAGAAAAAGAGCGAAACATGCAATATCTGAAAATGAAAGAACTTTACTTGCTAAAAAAGCATTAGACAAAGGAGATGTTCTTACATTTGGTAAATTAATGAATGAATCACACGATTCCTTGAGAGATGATTATTGTGTTACAGGAAAAGAACTAGATACATTAGTTAATCTAGCAAGAAGTGTAGAAGGAACGATAGGAGCACGTATGACTGGTGCAGGTTTTGGAGGATGTGCTATTGCTTTAGTAAAAGAAACAGAACTAAATCATTTTTATGAAATAGTATCAAAGGGATATAAAGAGAATATTGGATTAGATGTAACATTTGTGGATGGGACTATAGGTGGAGGACCTAGTAAAATCTAAAAA
>CAVAZS010000176.1:0-3226 GCA_963593385.1 Lachnospiraceae bacterium
TCACATAGTGTCTTACCTTTTTCAGCATAGTAACAAGCAGCTTCAGCTAACATTAAGCAAGCTTGTTGAGCATCTTTATCTCGAACAAATGGTTTAATTAATGATCCATAAGATTCTTCATAACCAAATACATATTCTTTTTCATGTGTTACTTCGTATTTAGCTACTTTTTCACCAATAAATTTAAATCCTGTTAGTGTTTTTTCTGTTTCTACACCATATTTTTTAGCAATTGCTTCACCAAGATCACTTGTGACAACTGTATTAAACATTACAGGATGACTAGGCATTAGTTTCTTTTCTGTTAATGTAGATAAGATATATTCAATTAATACTGCACCACTTTGGTTACCCGTTAAAATTGTATATCCTTTTTCACTCTTTACGCCTACACCCATTCTATCCGCATCAGGATCACAAACTAAGATGATATCTGCATCTTCTTTTTCTGCATATTTAACTGCTAGTTCATATGCACCAGGTTGTTCTGGGTTAGGAGTAGGTGTATTAGAAAAATCAGGATCAGGTTCACATTGTTCTAATACTGGAATAACGTGATATCCACATTCTGTTAAAATAGAGCGAACAGGAATATTACTTGTACCATGTTCTGGTGAGAATACAATTTTAATTAAATCTCTATTAACATCTTGATTTAATTGAATTGATTCTACTGCTTTATAGTATTCTTTATCAATTTCTTCACCTACTACAGAAATTAGTTTTTTGTTTTCTTCACTTACTTCTGCAAGTACTCCTAGTTCGTCTTCTACTGCATTAACTTTAGCTGTTACTGCATCAGCTAGATGAGGTACTAATTGGCAACCTTTTTCATCGTATAATTTATATCCGTTATATTTACCTGGATTATGTGATGCTGTAATCATAATACCGCCAAAACAATTCTTAAATCTTGTTAAAAATGATAGTTCAGGTGTAGGTCTTAAGCTATCAAATACATATACTCGAATACCATTGCTAGCTAAAACATTTGCAGAATCAAAAGCAAATTCTCTAGAGTGGTGACGGTTATCATAACCAATTGCAATTCCTCTATCCATCGCGTCTTGACCATTTTCTTTAATATATTCTGCAAATCCTTTTGTTGCTTTACGAATTGTATGAATGTTGATTCGATTTGTACCAGCACCCATTACCCCACGCATTCCTGCTGTACCAAACTCAATGTTTGTATAGAAAGCATCATTAATAGCTTCTTCATTCATGCCTTCCATTTCTTTGCGTAAAGCCTCATTTAAATTAGGATTATTCATCCAACGATCATAATTCTCTTTTGCTATACTCATTTAAGTTTTTTCTCCTCACAAAATAACTAACTCCATTATAAAACAAAAACAATGAAAGCGTTTACTAAAATGCATCATTCTCACTTTCATTGTTTATAATTTTTATCTTTAGCTTTGAACTTAATTTAGCGAAAGAATCTAATATTAGAATAGCATCAGCAATTCGATTGTATTGGCACATTATATTCATACAATTTATTCATGTCAGCCAATACTTCATTCGGAATATTCGCACTAAATCTATTCATCTGTTATGACTTTCTTTAAATCTAGCAAATGCATCAGCAGCATTCTGCACATTTCCAACCTTATAGTCATCATATCCTCGCTGAATCTTGGCACGAAGTTCTTCTCTAGTCATTCTTGTACTGTCAATACTCTCAGGTGCATTTGGAATTGGCACAGAAAATGGAATTCCATCCACAAGAACAACCTGGTTAAGAAACATTTCGACCGCAGTAGACATAGGAATACCCAGTCTCTCTAAAACACTTTCAGCATTCTGTTTCAATGTCGGATTAATTTTTAAATTGAGAGTTGCCGTTTTCTCCATCATCGTCACCTTCGTTTTCAATATGATTCCATAATGGTAAATGTTGCAAAGCCTAATAGTGTTGCATTTTTGTTATATACCATTTGTCGGATACCAATTTTTATTGTCGAAATTATCGTCATATAAAAATTCTGATTTACTAGCATATTGGGGCAACAAGCTATCATTTTGATATTCTTATTTTGTTGGCATTTGCCCGTGTTTATAATTTTTAACCATTAGCTTACAGTTTGATTTGATAAAAGAATCTCATTTACTTCTTCAATAGATATATGCATAATTTCAGCAATATCATCAACAGAGATATTCTTAGCAAACATTCCTAAAATAGCTTTTTTCTTTGTTTCATCAACTCCCTCGAGGCGACCTTCAATTATTCCTTCATTTTTTCCTTCGAGGCGACCTTCGAGCCTTCCTTCAAGTTTTCCCTCTTCGTGTGCTTTTTTTCTTTCTTTGCGTAGCTCCTTTTTCAATTCTTTTTCCACACCTTTTTTTATACCTTCACGAACACTTTTTTGAATTTCTCTTTTACTAACTTGTTCTAAATAATATTGCAGTGTCATATATCTTTTTATCTCCTCATCGATATTCTTTATTTCTTGCACACTTTCTTCTATTCTTTTCGTAAATTTATCTGTTGCGATACCTGTTTGAAAATAATGTACAAATGCTTTTAATTTTGGATCATCAATTCCATCTAGATTAGCCTTTGTATTTATAATTATTTTAGCATAGCCACTATTGTAATGACACTTATCACTAACGATTTTGTCATCTGATTTTACTTCTTCATTTAAAACATATATTGCTTTACCAAGTTTAAATGGATCATAGTTACAAATCATTATGACATAACAATTTGGTAGATGCTTATATGCTTTACCTTTAGCTAAATGATCCGTATCCATAGTACTTAAATAATAACGCATTCTTTTCACCAAACTTACATCACGATAATTTTGCATCTCAATATCGTAAATAACCGATTCATTCACTTTTGCTAATACATCTAACCTAATAGATTTCATATCCATCTTTGGATGAATATCCCACTCACGATTTACAACATCTATCTTTTTAACTATCTTATTTCGTGCAAGTTCAATAATTCCTTTTACAATATCTTTGTTTTTCGTTAATACACGTGAAAACAAGTAATTATCTGAAAATTTTAACTTTGAAAACTCCTTCACACAAAAAATCCTCCTAATATAGTTATTAGGAGAAAATAGGTGAAATCCTCATTATTTTTTTAAGATTTGGTTTCTATTTGGTTCCATAATGGCAAATGATGTAAAGCTCTTACAATATTGCATTGTTCTAATAGTGTTGTATTTTCATTATATACCATTGTTGGATACCAATT
>CAVAZS010000177.1:0-3196 GCA_963593385.1 Lachnospiraceae bacterium
ATGGTTCTGTAACAGATAATGACTTAATGAACTTATATTTTGTCATTAGTGGCCCTAATGGATATAGTAAAGAAGTTAAGTACAGTGAGATGACTAATGTAGTTTCGGGTAAGAGAACTTATACAATTAATGGCTTACTACCAGGTGAATATACAGTAACTGAAAAAAATGTTGAAGTTAGTGGATATTCTGTATCTACAACTTATAAAGATGATAAAACTAAAACAGTAGAAGTAGATAAAACGGTTACAATTGATATTACAAACAAATATACTAAAAATAAAGATCCAAAGAAGGATGAACCAAAGAAAGTAACACCTGAAAAGGAATATCAATTAGTAAGAACTAGTGCTGAATAATTTTAAAAACTGATTATTATAAGGACGCTCCAAAATTAGATGAGGTCGAAGAAAATTGAATTTAAAATAATATGAGGTTTTAAAAATAATTTTCACCTCAAATAACTTGAACGCTCAAACTAAAATGCACATATTATCTGGATGATAGCGTGTGCATTTTTTGCATCTTAGAATGGTAAATCGTCAGAATCAAAATCAATTTGTGGCGTGTAAATTAGTTGTGATTTGATTACTGATAAGTCTTTCTCTATTCGATTTAATGTATCTAATAGTTCACTTAACATATCTAGTGTAGGATTATCTATATCGTTACGTGTTTTATAGTAAGCGTCTAATAGAGCGTGGTGTATAAAAGGTTCTCCTTAAAGGATAATTAATCCACAAGGAGGACCTTTTAAAATGGAGAAAACTACAAAACAAAATTCCTGTACTTCATCTAAACAACAGGCAATGAAATCTATTCAAGCAGTTGAAATTATTCCATCATCTAATAAACCAGAACTATCACCTTTTATTAACGTACGTATTGGTAATTGTGAATTAACAGTAACTAATAATACTGATATGAAATTACTTCGTAAGATTTCTGAGGTATTTAATGATGATTGACTTAAAATCGATTGATCATATTTATTTGGTTACTGGTTATACTGATTTAAGAAAAGCAGCAGATGGATGTAGTGCTATAGTTCAATATAATTTAAATATGAATCCATTCACTAAGAATCTATTCATATTCTGTAATCGTTCTAGAACAACAATCAAGATAATTGAATGGGATAATAACGGATTTTGGTTACATAAGAAAAAACTACTTGGGAAAGATAGATATAGATGGCCAAAAACACCAGAAGAAATGAAATCATTTATGATTGATGAAAGACAATTAGAGTGGTTATTATCAGGATTAGATATCAATCAAAAACACGCTCATCACGAAGTAAAACCAATTGTATAAAAATGCTAAAAAAGCGCGTATTTATGCTTAAAATATGAGCTTATTCATGGTATAATAATACATGTAAAAACGAGTATTTATATGGCAAAAATCAAACTTCCTGAAGACATGACAAAAGATGAAATGTTCACCGAATATATGAAAATGAGAGAACTTCTTGACCAGTTATCTAAAAAAGAACAGGAACTGGAAAAGAAGTTTTTTGAGCTTGAAGCTGATTATAATGATTTACAATTACGATACACAATTCTAAATGAGAAATATCTTAAAGTTATCGCAGCTAAATATCAATCACAAAAAAATACAATCGTTATTGATATGCCAACATTATTTGATGATGTTGAAGAGGAAGTACAAAAAGTTGAAAAAGAGGAATGTGAATATACTGAGGTCGAAGGATATACAAAGCATAAAAGAAAACCAAAAGAAAAACATATCTCTTATGATAATCTAGAAAGAAAAGTTGAAACACTAAGTATCCCTGAAGGAGAAGATATATGTCCTGAATGTGGATCAAAGATGACAATCAAGAAATATGAAGAAAAAGAAGAATTAGTTGTCATTCCTGAAGAAGTATATGTAAGAGTTACTAGAATACCTGTACTTGAATGTGTAAATTGCCAATCAGTAAATGAAGAAGGTAAATCTACATATGTAAAAGTAAGTCATCCAGCATTCTTATTTAACAAAAGTAAATGTTCTGCAGAGTTACTAGCTTATATCCTAGATATGAAATATTCTGTAGGACTTCCACTATATGCATTAGAAAAACATTTTCAAAAGTTTGGAGTAGAAATACCTCGTCAGAACATGTGTAATTGGATTCTAAGTTCTGGAAAATACTTAGAACCAATATATGATTTGATGAAAGAAGACTTATTAAAGCTTCCAGTAATACATGCGGATGAAACATATACGCAATGTCTAAATGAAGAAGGTAAACCTGCAACTAGCACATCGTATATGTTTGTATATCGTAGTCCTAAATGGACTAGTTCGATTGTGTTGTACGATTATGAAGCTTCTCGTAAAGGAGATAATCCAAAAGAATTCCTAAAAGGATATAGTGGATATCTTACAACAGATGCCTATGCTGGATACAACAAGGTCGAAAATGTAACAAGGACTATGTGTAATGTGCATGCCTTACGAAAATTCAAAGAAGCTTACAAGCTATTACCAAAAGGTAATGGCAGAAAAACTTCTGAAGAAGCTGAAGCAATTGTGAGATATCAAAAAATCTTTGAAATCAATACTGAAGCAGAAACTAGAGCTGCACAGAAGTATAAAGATTTAGATAAACGCATAGAATACATTACAAAAATAAGACAGAAAGAAATCAAGCCTAAGTTTGATGAGTTTTTGTCATGGCTTGAAGGATTACATGTTGGAAGAAACTGTATGAATGAAGCGATACAGTATGTTTTGAATAATCGACAAGGATTAACAGAATTTATAAATGATGGAAGAATTGATATTTCTAACAATATAACAGAGCAAAGTATTCGTCCGTTTGTAACAATTAGAAATAGATGTAAGTTCTATGTAAGTACTACTGGTGCAGATGTTAGTGCAAAGATTTATTCATTAGTCATCACATGTGAGCAGAACGGAATCAATCCATATATGTATTTCATGTATTTATTTCAAACATTACCAAATATAGATTTAAATGACAAAGAACAATTAAGGAATCTGTTACCATATTCAAAGCAATTACCAGAATTCACAAGGATCTTAAGTAAACAAGAAATTAAGAAGATTCTAAGTGAACAACCTGAAGAACAAAAGTAACGAATATAAATTAAGCTCCTCAATGTGAGATTATTATCCCTCATCAAGGAGCTTTTTATTACCACGTCTCTATTTGACGCTTACA
>CAVAZS010000178.1:0-3182 GCA_963593385.1 Lachnospiraceae bacterium
ATTCAAGCTAGTGTAAATGGTTATGGTACAGATACAGTAGCTGCTTATACTGCTTTTGGTAAGATTGACGCAACATTCTGGAATGCTTCAGGTGCATTTGGTACTTCAGTATTAACTTTTGCAGGTCAAAACTTTGGTGCTGGCAATATAAAAAGAGTAAAGAAAGGTTTCCATCAATCTATACTCCTTTATTTGATTATGTCATTATCCATAACAGGTGTATGTTACTTATTCGGTCCAACACTATTCAGATTATTTACACCAGATGAAGAAGTCATCAAAATCGGTTTAAGCATTCTATATTTTATTGCGCCATTCTGGTCAACATTTGTCTTTGTAGAAATCTTCTCTAGTGGAATACGTGCTTGTGGTGATTCTTTAATACCAATGATTATGACTGCAGTTGGTATTGGTGCATTCCGTATTGCTTGGATCTTATTCTATCCTGATCAAACAATATTTGAAGTATTATTCTGCTATCCTGTTTCGTGGATTATAACAAGTTTATTATTTGTACTTTATTACATCCAAGGTGGTTGGTTAAGACGTTCCATGAAGCATCGTGAACAAATGATGAAATAATTAATCTACGATACTACCACCTATAAATTCTCTTAAGATAGAATCACATGGAATAGATGCATCATCATCTAGTTCTTCAAAGAATTTTAATAAAGATACGATTCTTTTAACTGTTGGATATTCCTTAGAACCATGAGGAATTTCTTCCAACAGTTTTTTTGCATGATGTTTTAGTACTGGTATTTCATAGATACATGCACTATTAAAGAAAGCATCTGCATAAATGTTATATGGGAATATATTTTGATCTTCTCCTCTTCTTACTGAAGGCCAACTTTGTAATGTGTCTTGTGCACTTTTACCACGTGTTGCATAATCACGCACAAGTCTTCTTAGCATTCTTGCGTCAGTAGTAGAAATACGATTGAATTCATCAATATTAATTTGTGTTAAAGGACTAATATAGATCTTAAATTTTTCTTCATCAGGAATCATTTCTGTAAGTTTTGGATTTAATCCATGTATTCCTTCAATCACAATTGGTTGATTTTTATCTATTTTCGTAATTCTCTTACCAAATACTTTTGTCCCTTTCACAAAGTCAAAAGATGGTATATCTACTTCTTCTCCTCTTAATAAAGCTGTCATTTGATCATCAAATAATTTGATATCTAATGCGCCTAATCCTTCATAATCTTTATTACCATCTTTATCTAATGGTGTTTGTTCACGTTCGACAAAATAGTCATCTGTACCAAGATATAGTGGTTTTAAACCATTTACTCGTAATTGAATAATTAATTTCTTTGTGAATGTTGTTTTACCAGAAGAAGATGGTCCAGCAATTAAAATAATTCGTTTATTTTCTTTCTTAATTTGATTTGCAATTTCCGCAATCTTTTTTTCATGTAATGATTCAGATAATAAAATTAAATCTTTATAGTTTTTATTTTTAATCATTTTATTTAAGTCACTTGCATAAATTACTTCGGTAATCTTGCACCAACGTGTTTCTTCCGCAAAAGCTCGATACAATAGTTTTTCTTCTTTAAAAGGTGGTAACTTTAAAGGATTCTCTGGACTAGGAAAACGCAATAAAATACCATGTTTATATTTTCTTAGACCACACACTTTTAATTGTTTCGTATTCGTAACTAAATCTGTATCAAATATAAATGATTCATCATTTAATGTATATATCTTTACTCTTTCAGGAATAGGTAATGTTGTTTCAATATAGTTTCTTGCCATATGATGTGTCTTTACCCATTCTTCTAAGTGTTCTTCATCTACTTTTGTTTCTATGATTGGTAGTTTAAGACTTACAAGTTCATGCATACGGCTTTCAATCTTTTTGATATCACTAGTTGCATATTTCTTTTTAATAACTGTAAATAATCCTTTACTTAAAGCATTTTCTATAACAACTTCTGTATCTTCACCTAATACATCATGTATTGCCTTTACATATAATAAAACCATTGATTTTTGCATGACTAAATCAGCATTTTTATTCCGTATATCTAATAATGTAATCGTACAATCATGGTCAATGATTACATCTAATCTCTTTGGATAATTATCCATATTAATAGACATAATCGGATACTTTACTTCTTTTACATCTTCTAATAATTTTTCTGCAGTAATTGCTTTATCGTATTCTAGTACTTTACTGCCTTCATTCCACTCTACTAATATTTTCATTTTCTTTATTCCTTTACATGCATTTAACTTTGTTACCTTATAATAATATCGAAAGTGAGGATTGTTCAATGAAAAGAATAGTCACAATGCAAGATGTGTCATGTATCGGTAAATGCTCTTTAACAGTAGCTTTACCAATCATCTCTAGTATGGGTATAGAAACTGCTATCTTACCTACTGCTGTATTATCTACACATACTGCTTTTAATGGATTTACCTTCCATGATTTAACTAGTGAACTAGAACCAATTCTAGAACATTGGAAAAAAGAAGATTTTAAATTTGATGCATTATATACAGGTTACTTAGGAAGTTTCAAACAAATTGAAATTGCCACTAAGTTATTTCAAACATTTGGAAGTGAAAGCCCTAAAATCGTCGATCCATGTATGGCAGATAATGGAAAACTCTATGCAGGTTTTACTACAGACTTTGCGAAAGAAATGAAGAATCTATGTTCTAAAGCAGATTATATTTGTCCTAATATGACAGAAGCTAGTTTCTTATTAGATATTCCTTATCAAGAAAATTACACAAAAAAATATATTGAAGATGTATTAGTACAATTATCTAATTTAGGTTCAAATCATGTAGTGATCACTGGTGCCAGCTTTAATGATGAAGAAATTGGTGTATATGCTTATGATAAAGAAAAGAATAAGTTTACAGAATACTATACACGTAAGTTACCTGTTTCTTTCCATGGTACAGGAGACATCTGGGCAAGTACATTCACCGGTGCTCTTGCATTAGGTAGAAGATTTGAAGCCGCATTAGAAATCGCAACAGATTTTACATATGAATGCATGGATATGACTTTACTTGATCCTAATCACGTTTCATATGGTGTTAACTTTGAGCAAGCTATTCCTTACCTCATCACACGTTTAAATTACAGATAATAGAGTAGAGTGAAATAAATCAATTAGATTTACTTCGACCCTCTCATTGCA
>CAVAZS010000179.1:0-3099 GCA_963593385.1 Lachnospiraceae bacterium
TTTAACATTTATGCAGATCCACATGCGGCTGAAATAGTCATGCAAAGTGGTGTAAAACTAACAATATTACCATTAGAAGGTTGTGACTATTGCTCGATTTCAGAAGATGAAATTAATTATTGGAAAAATAAAAATGGTCGAGTATCTAGTATGGTTGCAGGAATCATGGATTTCTTTGCGATATATGGTAGAGAACATAACCAACAAGCTTATACTGTATTTGATTTAGGTGTAGCGATGTATGTGCTTCATCCTGAATTATTTGAAGGATATAAATGCTCATGCCATGTTGTATTAGATGGTAAATATACTAGAGGAATGACGGTTATTGATCCTCAAAAAGATAGTCATATTCAAGTTTTAACTAAATGTGATACAGAAAAGTTTAGAAAATATATATTAGAAGATATAGATAAATTGGACTTGAGATACGAAATGTATTGTGAAAGATAAAAGAGTTAATGCTTATTGTTTCACAAAGATTTTCGTTTCGTGCTATATTTACATATGGATAAAGGAGATAAAAAATGAGTAAACCAGTAGTATTAGTAGTAATGGATGGTGTCGGTTGGACTGACAAAGATAACGGTAATGCGGTTATGCATGCCTATAAACCTCAAATTGATGAGTTAATGACAAAATGGCCACATACAACAATCAAAGCAAGTGGTGTTGCGGTAGGTTTACCTAGTGATGATGACATGGGTAACTCTGAAGTAGGACACAATGCTTTAGGTTGTGGACAAATTTATTCTCAAGGAGCAAAACTTGTTAATGAATCTATCGAAAGTGGTGATATTTATAAAGCTAGTGCTTGGGTAGGAGCAGTTGACTACTTAAAGAACAATAATGGAAAACTTCATTTTGTTGGCTTACTATCTGATGGTAATGTACATTCAAATATTTCTCATTTAATCGCAATGATTAAAGAAGCTAAAAAAGAAGGCGTAAAAGAAGTAAGAGTACATGCGTTATTAGATGGTCGTGATGTTCCTGAAACAAGTGCATTACAATATGTTGATGAATTAGAAAATGTATTCGCTGAATTAAATGATGATACATTCCATGGATGCATCGCTTCAGGTGGTGGTCGTATGGTTATCACTATGGACCGTTATGAAGCAGATTGGGCTATGGTTGAAAAAGGTTGGCACATTCATGTGATGGGTGACGGCAGAAAATTTGCTAGCACAAAAGAAGCTATCGAAACTTATAGAGCAGAAGGTGGCTATACTGACCAATATTTACCAGGATTTGTTATCGCTAATGGTGATGAACCAGTTGGAACAATTGATGATGGTGATTCAGTAATTCTATATAACTTTAGAGGTGATAGAGCTGTTGAATTCTCTAAGTGCTTCGATTATATGGATACATTTGATAAGTTCGATATGGTTAAGAAACCAAAAGTATATTATGCAGGTATGCTTCAATATGATGGAGACTTACATTTACCAAAGAACTTCTTAGTTGAACCACCACACATTGAACATACAATGTCTGAATTCTTAGTTCAAAAAGGTGTTCATTCCTATGCAGTTAGTGAAACACAAAAATTTGGTCATATGACATATTTCTGGAATGGTAATCGTTCTGAAAAATTCTCTGATGAACTAGAAGTTTGGGAAGAAGTACCATCTGATGTTATTCCATTTGATCAAAAACCTTGGATGAAGGCTACAGAAGTTACAGAAAAGATGGTTGAAGCTATCGCTTCTGGAAAATATCAATTCATTAGATGTAATTATCCTAATGGTGATATGGTTGGACATACTGGTAACTATGAAGCTACAGTTATTGGTGTAGAATCAGTTGACTTAAACTTAAGAAGAATCATGGATGCATGTATGAAGTATGATTATACATTACTTGTTATGGCAGATCATGGTAACTCAGATGAAATGGTTGACAAGAAGGGTAATCCTAAGACATCTCACTCTTTAGCTAAAGTTCCATTTGCTGTATACAATGGTCCAGAAGGAACTGAATGCAAAGAAGGTGACTTCGGTCTAGCAAACGTAGCAGCTACAGTTGTTAAGATTTTAGGCTATGAAGCACCTAAAGAATGGTTAGAATCAATCATTAAATAGTTAAAATATTTATAAGGCATGTGCTGAAATATGTACATGTCTTTTTTGTATACAAAAAGCATGTCAGTTACGACATGCTTAGATAATTAATGAGCAAATGGACAATTTCCATTAAATACTTTTAGTTTTTCGTTGTCTATCTCAATTAGTTCTTTATCAATTTCAGCTATTTTTTTAGGATCTTCTTCATAGTGTAACATTTCAAGTAATTCTAATTCTCTTTCCGTAAGTTGTAACATCATAATAAAGTACCTCCAAATAATTCCATAATTTCTCTAGCTGTAGTATTTATATCTATTGCACTAAATGCTTCCGCAATAATTTTGCCAAATTTTCCTTGCCGATAACCATCGTAAGCATATTTGCTTAAATTTTTTTCTAGGAAAAAGCGATTGAAGCTATTGCTGTGAACATAATCTGCAATTACATCATTTGCGATTTGTTCGGCTTCATTATAACTGATATTTCGTTTTAAAGAATAATTTTCAATAACATCATAATAATATTTGTGACCAAGTTCATGTAGGATTGGCGCGTATATAGTGGTATTTGCATAGGAACCTGTTGTTTTATTTAAAAATTTCAATATTTTGACTTTAGTATTATATTTACTATTAATAAACATTGTATTTGTTGATCTAGCATATCCACCTATTGCGTCAATTCCAAATACAGA
This sequence comes from Lachnospiraceae bacterium, assembly GCA_963593385.1. GTDB lineage: Bacteria > Bacillota_I > Bacilli_A > Erysipelotrichales > Erysipelotrichaceae > Bulleidia. The sequence continues at coordinate 2,767 of CAVAZS010000179.1, forward strand.
AAAATTTATAACGACAATATTAGGTAGTTCAAATACATTAGGTAATATTTTAGAAATATCATTTAATAAATTTTCTGTTAAACGAACAGATTTACTTCTTTTTGTTTTGTTAGCTTCAGCATATAGACTGAATTTACTGTTTAATACTTTTCTGATTTCTACAGTTTTACCAGTATAAGAAGTAATAGCTTCAATCTTTTCACTATACATAGGACGAAATGGGTAAGCCATTAAATCATCAAATTGTGTTAATAAATAAAATAGTTTTGTTAGTTTCATGTTTGAGGTCTCCTATAATACTTATTCGCAAGAAATAGGGGAAATCCTCAAAAA
>CAVAZS010000180.1:0-3025 GCA_963593385.1 Lachnospiraceae bacterium
AATTCATTATTTACGTAAAATACACCACAGCTACCTGCCATGGTGTATTTCTTTTTTTATATCTTTTGTTCAGATTCTTCTTCTAGATAGACACAATAAATCGTATCTTGAATCATCACCCAATTATCTAAATCCGTTGTCCAGATATAGTCTTCTCCTTCAAGAATACCTTGATGAATCAATTTGATTAAATCTTCATCTGTATATGGTCCGTATTTTTGACCATCGCCACGTGTATAATACCAAATCTTATCCATATCTTTATCCTTCTGTTGAATCCGTTGTAGAAGTAGGTTCTGGTGTAACTACTTTAGTATATTCATATTTATAATTCTCTTCATAAGAAGTCTTTGAGTAACTATTAGAATCTGCAGGATTAGCAGTAATTACAATACGATATTCTGTATTATTGCTTAATTGATCAGCCTTAATGACTAATGTTCCTGAATCACTAGTAAATTGCTTATCACCAACTGTAATACTATAGTTACTTGCATGTTCATCTTTTGTCCAAGTAATTGTTAAATCACCAGACTCAATATTTACATTCTTAGAAGTAATTGTAGGTGTAGCAAGTGGTGTAGCTGGAGCAGTATAAGTAAACTTAATTGATGTCGCATCACTTTCAGAATATTTAGAATCACTACTCTTTGCTGAAATATAAGCTGTATCACTTGCACCATTTGCCATAGAAGAAGCATCTACATTAATTGATGTTGAAGTTGTTTCTTGTTCCCAAGTACCAATTGCAAATGTGTATGATGTAGCATTCTCAACTGCATCCCAAGTAAATGTAAATGTCTTTCCACTTAGTGTATATTTCACATTTGATGGAGCAGACAATTTCTTAACTAAAGCAGAATATACATAATCAATAGATGTTGCAGTACTTGCTGAATATTGTTCAGTATCCTTTGGATAGGCAACAATTGTTACTTTGTATGTTTGACCATCTTTAAGTTTATCCACACCAACACTAGCTGAATTACTAGCTGATTTAATCTTAATTTCTGTTGGTGAAGTATTTACAGAAACTTCATAGTAACTTGCATTTAATACTGTATCCCAATTGATTGTTACACCAGTTGAAGAAACACTAAACTTGATGTTTTGTACAGAAGATAATGCAGGAAGTGTAGTTGAAGTTGTTGTTGGAGTAGGTGTAACATCAGATAAATTTGTATATTGATTATATGTGTTATCACCAGCACCAATAATTTGATCACTAGAATTTACTGCAATGATTGTATTTCCATTGGCCGCAATATATTTAATACCAGCCCATTTAGAAGTTTCTTTTGTTAAATCATCATCTGTTGTTGCAACTACTACTGTCTCTTTATCAGTAAGACCTACAACATAATCTTTGCCTACCGCAACAGCAGAGATACTAGACCATGCACTAGTATTTGTACTTGTACCACCAGTTAATGAATAGGTATTTACTTTTCCACTTGTAAATAAAACTGCTATTTCATTATCACCAATTGATACATTTTTTATTCCTGATAATCCAGTTAATGTATCTTTGATATCTAAGTTTCCAGAAACTTCAATTCTTCCACTAGTAGTAATACCGATTGTGAAATCATCCCCAGCATAAACTTTAGAAATATCTTTCCAATCATCTACTTTACAAGCATCATCACTGCCAGAGCATACAACTTCGCCACTTTCTTTCACACCAACATAATGTGTCTCACTCATAGCGATATTTGTAATGTTTTTCCATTTTGATACTTCACTAGGTAAACTACTTGAAGAAATCACTGTACCGTTTTTCTTTAAAGCAAATAATGTTGTTCCATCTGTATCAATCTGAACAATATCTTCAAAATCACTTAATGTAGGTGTACTACCACTAGTGACAAGCTTTCCTTTACTTGTAATATACGCAGAATATGTATCCGCACTTACAACTCTCTTTTCACTACTTACAGATAATGAAGATTCTGAAGAACCACCAAATAATCTTGTAACTAAGAATATTACTAAAGCTAATACAACAACTGCAGCACCAATAATAATTCCTAGTTTTTTAGGATCATTCTTTTTAGCTTTATTTTTCGACGTATTCTTGCTTGTAGAAGATGCTTTAGGTTCATCTTGTATTTTCATGATTGTAGTAGCTTGTAATGTATCTGTACCGATAACTCTAGTTTTACCTAAATCTTCTTCTGTATCAATTTCTTTTGTAGTTTCTATATCTTCATCATATGCATCGTAATCATCTGGTTCTTGCATTAAATTGTCATTTTCTTCTTCTACTTTTGTTTGTTCTACAAAAGGAATTTCAACACTTGCATATGGAAGCTCAACATCTGGCATCTTTAGTTCACGATCATTAATAAATAAATCCTGAACATCCACATCATATAATTTAGCAATTCTTCTGAGCACTTCTATACTGCATACAGAATTACCATTTTCCCATTTCATATATTCACTAACAGGTACACCTATTTTTGAAGCCACATCTAATTGAGCAAAGGAAAAATACCTGCGTAGTGCACTTAATTTTTCTGGAAGTTTATTTGTCATACTTCAACCTCTATTCATTGAACATTGTACAAATTCAGGCATATATTTTCAACTTTTAGTAGCTGAAAATTAGTTGAAATGCACTTGTGTTGATAATTATATTCCTAATGAGTCAAATTGTTTTTATTATATCTAGTACACTTTGGATAGAAACTGAAAAAACTGTAAAAAGAATTAATTATTTATCTGTTTCAGGATAATTAGAAGATAATATTTCTTTAACTTCTTTAACAGTAAGATGAGCAATTTTTGCAATACGTTCTATAGACAATCCATCTTTTTCCATGTCTTTAATAAAACTATTTTGAGTTTCTTCTTTTCCTTGTGTATACCATTCTTTTTGACTATTTTGTAATTCTTGTTGGAATGTCATATATCTCATCCTTTCTAGACTATTCTGCTTTTGTTCTAATACTGTTTTTTCTATTTTTTTGTGAAATCATTAGTCGCTATACCAGTATTAATAAACTCAATAAAAGCTCTT
>CAVAZS010000181.1:0-2939 GCA_963593385.1 Lachnospiraceae bacterium
TCTATTTTTGACTTCGCCTCATCGGCTACACTTATAATCTAGTGAAGGAATTTGTATCTTTTCAGGGTGCTATTTTATTTTTTCCACCACACCCAAAATTTCATCATTTTGCATTATAAATATCATTTGCGACGTTTTTCCATATTTTTTATAACGAATTTGCGACGTTTTTCTTTTTATAGTTGATTTTGGATTAAAAAAGGTAAGAACTCTCATTCCTACCACTTTTACCAATAAATTAGTATTCACATTAATCATTAAAGTCGATATCGATATCTCCTGATAAAGTTGAAACTTTAATGTTGTGTTCACCACTACCATATATCTTATGATTTTCTTGGATTGTATAATCTTCTCTATCACCGGCAAGATGAATATCTATATCACCTGATAATGTTCTAGCATTTAAACGATGTACTTCTAAATTATCAATATCTATATTTCCTGATTTCATATCAATATCGCATGTTTCAATTGATACATCCTCAATATCGATATCTCCTGAAAGTGTATTAATACTTGCTTTATGAATATTACTATCTTCAATTTCGACATCACCAGATTTTAAATTTAGACTTAATTGATTGATTTCTACTTCATCAAATTCAATATCACCTGACATACTTCTTACATCAAGACTCTCAATATATAAGCTTCCTTCCATATATAAATCACTAGAGGCACTAGTAACTTTCACTTCATCTAAATGACTATCTTCTGGTAACTTAACTTTAATTGCTTGTGAGAAATGATTAAAGAATGATATATTCTTATTCTCATCTAATTGTTTAATCAACAAAGTATTATCTTTTGTTTCTACTTGGACATTTGCATTTTCATCTTTTTCAACAAATACTTCTTCTACATCGTCTGTAGTAATTTCTATGTCTAAGCTTTTAACATCCGCATCAATAATCGTAATTAAGCCATTTATATTATTCTTTACAACTTTTCTTCCTAATATTTCTGAAACAATATCTATAGGAGTTCCTAATTCATCAAGAATATCTTCTTCTACTTCTCCAGATTCTTTTTTATCTTCAATATATTCTTCAAAATACTCAACAATGGCATCAACATCTTCACTATGATTTGCTACAAGTAAACTTCTTAATTCTCTTAAAAATTCATTCATTTCTGCGTCTCCCTTTCTATGTACTGATACACTTTAATTAATTCTTTGAAATCCTCTAAATACTCCATAATTCTTTCTGTGCCAAGTTTTGAAATACGATACATTTTTCTAAGTCTTCCTGAATGTTCCACATTATATGTTGTAAGATAACCATTCTTTTCTAGTCTTCTTAATATTGGATACAAAGTAGACTCAGAGATTTCAATCACATCCTTCAAATCTTTAATGATCTGATACCCATAGGAATCTTGTCTTAATAATGCTGTTAGAACACATACATCTAAGCTTCCTCTTTTTAGTTGTGTTTCCATATGTACCTCCTTATGCATAATACTATATATTGCATAGTACTATGTGTCAACTACGTTTGTTCTCAAATTGTGCATATTTTTGAGCAACTTAATAAATTTTGTTTGTGAATTAGCAAACTAAGTAGATATAATAGAAGTAGTTATTTCATTGGAGGAGAGAACATGGATAATAAAATCATTGCCCTTTGTGGCAAGGGAGGAGTAGGTAAAACTTCACTGTCCGCCGTGATTGTGAAGATTTTAAGTGAAACTTATCCTGATAAAAAAATACTTGCGATAGATGGAGACCCTTCTGTTGGTTTAGCTACAGCATTAGGCGTAAAAGAAAATGGCACAATCAATGATATTCGTGAAGAATTCATAAAACTCGCTGATCAAAGAAAAGATGAAGATGCTTTAGAAATGCTTCATGAAGCAAAAGATGAAATATTCGATAAACTTGTCGAAACAAATACTTTTTCTTTTCTAGCAATTGGTAGACCAGAATCCAGCGGTTGTTATTGCTCAGTAAATGATTATTTAAGAGATCTTATCACAATGGTTGCGGATCATTTTGACTATGTTGTGATTGATGGTGAAGCAGGAATTGAACAAATCAATCGTCGTGTAATGGAAAAAGTAAATCATTTAGTTTTTGTCAGTGACGCTTCTAAAAAAGGTTTAGATGTTGTTAAAACAATTGATAGTGTCGCAAAAGATTTAGTCATGGCTGATCAAACAGGATTAATCATTAATCGTATTTCTAATCCTGATATTGTTTCTCATTTAGATTTAGGAAACATGAAGCTATTAGCCACTATCAGTGATGATGCAACTATACAAGAATTCGATATACAAGGTAAATCTATCTTAGATATACCTAAAGATACGAATATATATAAAGGTGCCTATTTAGCACTTAAGGAAATGGGGATAATCGTATGAGAGATTTAAAACATATGTATGCTCTTGAGAAACTACTAGAAGAAAGTGAAAACAGTTATGTCGCAAGTGCTCAAGAAAAAGGAAATATTTGTATTGCGTCTGTTTGTGATAATGTCCCTGAACCTTTATTAAACCTAAATGGTGCATTTTCTATTCGTTTAAGAGCACCTCGTACAGGTTCTATGGAAATTGGTACATATTATTTAACAAATTTCTTATGTGAATATACTCGTGCCTTACTTGAAAGAGCGATTGAAGGTGGTTATAACTTCTTAGATTGTTTAATTGCACCAGATGGATGCTCCATGTTAAACCGTTGTGTTGAAAATATGGAATTATTACATACCATGAAGAAAGATCATTTCTTCTATGAAAATATGGAAATTCCAATGAAAGCAGATGATAATGGCTTAAATCTATATGTTCTTCAATGTAGAAATCATATTCTTACCCCATTACATGAAAAATTTGGAATAGATATTAGTGATGAAGCTATCTTAGAATCCATCAAAAAACATAATCAAGTTTGTAAATTAATTCGTGAAATTGGTGACTTTAGAAAACTAGAT
>CAVAZS010000182.1:0-2935 GCA_963593385.1 Lachnospiraceae bacterium
AGTGGCATAACACTATGAATCGATAAACCTGGTATAATCACAAAACTTTTAGAACCATTACCAAATACTGCATAATCCATTTCTACATCATCTAATTTCACTGTTTTCACTTCTGCTTTATTTACTGTTTCACTAGTCGCTTCACTCATTTTATTTTCCTCACTGTTACTTTTACAACCAATAAGTCCTATACCTAAAATACTTGTTAGTATTACTAATACAATCTTTTTCATATTATGGAATCCTCCACCTACTGATTATAAATTAATTCTCTCAATATGAGTTTATGTAGTGTAAAATTAGTTTATATTTGGAGATTATGAATGCAAAGAAAGTTATTTACTACGATATTATCTTTTCTTATTTTATTTCTGGTAGGTTGTTCTAGTACTACAAGCACAACACAAACTACTTTAGATTTTACATATCACTTAACAAAAGAAGAATTAGATGAAAAATTATCCACAGCTAAAATTGGTGTATTAACTGGTGGAATTGATGAAATATATATTCGTGAAGACTATCCTGATGCGGATGTTTATGCCTTTTCCACTAATACTGATATATTAGCTGCACTTGATGCGAATAAAATCGATTATGGTGTACTTGCAGAAGCTCAAGCAAGTCGTTCTATTGAAGAAAACAATTATAAATATGAATATTGTGATTCATTTCTTTATAGCAATCATGTTTGTGTTGCTTTAACGAAAGGAAATGATGAACTCGTTTCTAAACTAAATGAATGTATAGAAGAATTACGTAATGATGGCACAATTGATGCATTAAATGAGAAATGGTGCATAGATTCTGATTATACTCCTAGTGATATTCCTGAAGTAACAGATGAAGATGCTCCTGTATTAAGAGTAGCTGTAGATATTGCTTCAGAACCTTATAGTTTTCTATATAATGGAAAAATTACAGGATTTGATTGTGAAGTAATTGAGCGCGTAGCTTACATGTTAAACATGCGTATAGAGTATCAAACAATGTCCTTTGGAAGTGTTATTCCATCTATTGTTAGTGGTAAATCTGATATTGCATTAGGACTAGTGGATACAGAAGAAAGAAAAAAAGAAGTAGATTTTACTGTTCCTTATTTCCTAGGTGATTTAGTTGCTGTATCAAAAAGAGAAAATGTAGTCACCCCATCATTCTTTGATAATTTAAGCAAGAATTTTACAGGAACATTTATTACAGAAAATAGATGGCAATTATTTGTAAGTGGTATTGGTGTTACTATAATCATTTCTATTTGTTCCTTTATTCTTGCGACAATTATTGGTGCATTATTGTGTTTGATGCTTATCTCTAAAAATAAGGCATTAAATAAGATAGCTTCTACTTATTCAAAGATTGCGACTGGTATTCCAATACTTGTATGGTTAATGATTCTTTATTACATCGTATTTAAGAGTATCGATATTTCAGGCATTGTTGTTGCGATTATTACGTTCAGCTTACAAACTGGGGCTTATCTATCTAGTATATTTAAAACTGGTATTGATTCTATCGATAAAGGACAAGAAGAAGCTGCTAAGAGTCTAGGATTTAATGACATGCAAATCTTTACGAAGATTATTCTTCCACAAGCCGCATTAAATATATTTGATTTATATGAAGGTGAGTTTGTTTCGTTAGTTAAGACAACATCTATTGTTGGTTATATCGCAATCAATGATTTAACAAAAGTATCCGATATTGTTAGAAGTAGAACATATCAAGCGTTCTTCCCATTAGTAGCGACTGCAATTATTTACTTTATTGTGACATATATCTTTATTATCTTGTTAAATCTATTACGAAAGAAAATGAATCCTAAGTTACGTAAAACTATTTTGAAAGGAGTAAAAATGTATGATTAAAGTAGAAAATCTATGTATGACTTTCCATCATGAAATATTAAAAAATGTGAATGTAGAAATTCATCAAGGTGATGTTATATCTATCATTGGCCCTTCAGGATGTGGGAAAAGTACATTTCTAAGATGTCTTAATCTATTAAATACACCAACTAGTGGTCATATTTATATTGATGGTAAAGATATCACTACAGCTAATAAAAAAGAATTACTTGAACTACGTCAAAAGATGGGAATGGTATTCCAATCTTTCAATTTATTTAATCATATGACCATCATAGAAAATGTGATGCTCGCTCCTGTTGAATTACTACATAAAAGTAAACAAGAAGCTTATGAAGAAGGAATGAAATTACTTGATCAAGTAGGTTTAGCAAGTAAAGCTTTATCTTATCCTGATGCTTTATCTGGTGGCCAAAAACAAAGAGCAGCTATCGCAAGAACTTTAGCAATGCACCCAGAGATTATCTTATTCGATGAACCAACAAGTGCCTTAGATCCTAGTATTGCTAGTGAAGTATTAGCTGTTATGAAAAGACTTGCGGAAGATGGTATGACAATGCTTATTGTTACGCATGTTATGGATTTTGCGGAGAATGTATCTAACCGTGTATTTTATATGGATGAAAAAGGAATCTATGAAGATGGTACACCAGAACAAATCTTCCACAATCCAACTAAACCTAAAACAAAGCAATTTATCTATCAAATTAAACGATTTAATTATGATGTAGATAGTAATAACTTTGATTACTATGACTTATTAGGTAAAGTAGATGCATTTATGAAAGATCAATTAATTGATATCAAGAAACGAAATGAAGCAATACTTGTCATCGAGGAATTTATCTATAACTTATTTTTCAAGACATTTACAAACATACAATTTAAAGTATCTCTAAGCTATGCTGAAAAACTTCAAAATCTTAGAATACTCTTTGAATCTGATAAGATTACAAGTAATATCCTAGATCATTTAGATGATCAATTATCAAGCGAAATCATTCATAATTTAACTAGAAATATTGAAGTAAAAGACAATACATTAGAAATAAAACTATAGTCTATAAAGC
>CAVAZS010000183.1:0-2907 GCA_963593385.1 Lachnospiraceae bacterium
TTTTAACACATTGATTGAATCAAACTTAGATTTAGTCTTATAATAGAGGGGAAAGAAGGAGACAAAATGGAAAAGTTTTTAGTAGAAGTTAGTGCACGTCATATTCATGTTACTCAAGATGATATGGATATCTTATTCGGAAAGGGATCAGAATTACATCCTGTAAAATCTCTAAGCCAACCTGGTCAATTTGCAAGTGAAGAAAAACTTACATTAAAAGGACCTAAAGGAAGCTTAACAGCTAGAATTTTAGGACCATTACGTTCTGAAACACAAGTTGAAGTTTCTTTAACAGAAGCTCGTCAATTAGGTGTTAAAGCTCAAATCCGTGAATCTGGTGATTTAGAAGGTACAACTGGAGATTTAACTCTTGTTGGTCCTGCTGGAGAAATTAATTTAACTAAGGGTGTAATCGCCGCTAAACGTCACGTACATATGACACCTGCTGATGCTGAAAAATATGGTGTAACTAATGGTGAAGTAGTAGCTGTTAAGATTGAAACAGAAGGTCGTTCTGTAATCTTCGGTGATACTGTTATCCGTGTATCAGATAAATATGCTTTAGCTATGCATATTGATACAGATGAAGCTAACGCTGCAGCTATCTCTGGTTCAGCTCAAGGCGAAATCGTTAAGTTCTAATCATAGAAGGGTGTTGTCCATTAGGATGACATCTTTTTTTATACACTTGACTCTATAACGGTTGTAGAGTTTATAACATTTCATATATGATATTTGAGGTGATAGTTTATGAGTAAAGATTTAACAACAGGAAGTGTATTTAGAAATTTAATTTATTTCTGTATTCCATATTTATTTTCTTATTTTTTACAAACATTATATGGAATGGCAGATTTATTTATAGTAGGTCAATTTTGTGGCGTAGAAAGCACGACAGCAGTATCAATAGGTTCACAAGTGATGCATATGATTACTGTCATCATTGTTGGCTTAGCTATGGGGACAACGGTAACAATTGGACAAGCAATTGGTGCTAAAGATAATAAAAAATCTTCTAAAAGTGTAGGAAACTCAATCACTTTATTTGCAATATTTTCAATTGTTTTAACGGTAATTTTATTACTAATAAGAAAAAATATTGTATCGATTATGTCTACACCAGTTGAAGCATTTTCAGGTACTGTAGATTATTTAACAATATGTTTTATAGGTATACCTTTTATTACGGCTTATAACATCATTAGTTCTATTTTTAGAGGACTAGGTGATAGTAAAAGACCAATGTATTTTGTTATGATTGCTTGTATATTAAATATCGTATTAGACTATTTATTTATTGGCTATTTTAACTTAGGACCAAGTGGCGCAGCATTAGGTACAACTTTGTCACAAGCTAGTAGTGTACTTATTTCTTTAATTGTTATTCGTAAGATTGATACAGGCATTCATTTACATAAAGAAGATTTAAAGGTAGATTCTCAATTGATGAAAGGTATATTAAAGATTGGTTGTCCTATTGCTTTACAAGATGGTTTAATTCAAATCGCTTTTATTATCATTACAGTTATTGCGAATAAAAGGGGATTAAATGATGCGGCAGCTGTAGGGATTGTAGAAAAAATCATTAGCTTTATTTTCTTAGTTCCTTCTTCTATGTTATCTACTGTTTCTGCTTTAGGAGCACAAAATATAGGTGCGGGAAAGATAAAACGAGCAAAGCAAACATTATATTATGCAATAGGGATAACTGTATGTTTTGGTCTAGTAATAGGTTTAATTATGCAAGTAGCAGCAGGTAGTGTTGTGTCTTTGTTTACGGAATCAGACAATGTTATTTCTTTAGGTGATCAATATCTAAAAGGATATATTTGGGATGCCTTATTTGCAGGAATACATTTTAGTTTTAGTGGCTATTTCTGTGCATGTGGTAAATCAATTTATTCATTTATTCATAATATTATTGCGATTGCTTTAGTTCGTGTGCCATTAGTATATTTAGCTTCTACGACGTTTACAGATACTTTATATCCAATGGGACTAGCAACTGCATCTGGTTCGTTATTATCTTCAATTATTTGTGTTATTTTATTTATAATACTAAACAAAAAGGAAAAACAAAATGAAGAAAACTGATCTTTATCCAATTGGTACTGTAGCTAAATTATTTCATGTAAGTGTTAGTATATTAAGACATTATGAAAAAGTTGGTTTACTTATACCAAAATGGATTGATCCTGAAACAAACTATCGTTATTACAGTAGTGATCAATTTGAAGTCTTAAATTTCATTCGATATTTAAGAGCTTTAGATATGCCGTTAAAAGAAATAGAAGATTTCTTAAATAATCGAGATATCGATAAAATAGAAGAAGTATTACTTAAACAAAAAGAAACTGTAGCTTTAAAAAGACAGGAACTAGAAAGAATAGAAAAGAAAATCGATAATCGCTTAGAGCAATTACATGATGCAAGAAATTCAAATTTAGATAAAATAGAAGAAGTGATTTATCCATCTAGTAAAATTACGTTATTAGAAAATGAAATGGAAATACATGAGTTTTATGATATGGAAAAACCAATACGTAAATTAGATTCATATTCTAGTGAGTCAAATATATTTTTAGGAAAAGTAGGTATTGGTATATCTAAAGAACACTTAGAAAAGAATATGTTTACACAATATGATTATGTTTTCTTACTACTTGATGAAGAAGACCATGTAGAAACAAAAACAATTACATTAGAAGAAACAAAATGTGTTCGTATTCGCTATTGTGGTACACATATGGATGCAGAAAAATATTACCAAAAGTTAATAGATTACATTCATGAACATAATCTTAAAATTACAGGTTTTTCCAGAGAAATCAGTATGATTGATTATGGATTTACAAATGATATTCATAAATTTGTGACTGAAATTAGTATTCCTGTAGTATAAACTAT
>CAVAZS010000184.1:0-2866 GCA_963593385.1 Lachnospiraceae bacterium
CAAGATTAGAGTAGGTACAGTTGCTGACATACTAAATGAATCTTCATCTGATTCTAGTTCAAAGAAGAGCTCAGGTGGATGGGATGATGGAGGACCATTCACAACAGATACATGTGGAAATGTATTTGATAGATGGGGAAATATGATTTATGAAGCCAAAGGATGCAACGTTGGTGGATATAATCTAGTTAGAACTTCTGTTGAAGACTAATTAATGAAATATAGACTCTTATATTGTGATAAACATGATATGAGAGTCTTTTTATATTCTCAAAATTGACAATCAAGTCACATTGTCTAGTTAATTTGCTAAAAAACTAACAAATTAATAATTGCGAACTAAAAATAAGATTATAATTTTTGGTAAGAAAGGTTAGTACGATAAGTACTATTGGGAAAAATAATGAAAAAATTATTTAAAAGCATGTTAGTGACAGTAGCTTTATGTATGCCACTAGTAGGTTGTTCAAGTGGAACAATCACGGATGAACAAGGAGCGAAGTGGGCAGAAGAAAATGGCTATGTAAAAGTTGATTCTTCTAGTGGCGCAACAGCATCTAGTTCTCCTGAAGCAGAAACAGACACTACAACAAGCGCAACAGAAAAGAAACAAGGTGGGGTTAATTATGGCGCTATTGAGTGGGATGAACCACTACAAGAAGCAGCTATCAAAGAATTCTTAAAAGGTGGTAAATATATTGGCGATGCTAGTTTACTACAAGATGATACAGGATATAACTATCGTGAAATGTATCAAATGGCTACAGTAAGAAATGGTAAACCAGTTAATACAAATCTAGAAATGGTACTAGATGCTAGTGATTTACATTTATTAGGTGTATCTGAAGCTGGTACTGGTAAGACACAAGATTTTGAAAAGGATCCTAATGTTTCAATTAGTTGGGTTCGTCAATTACATGAAGAAGATGAAGCTACATATAACTACTATTGTTCCTATGGTGTGCAATATGATGGAACAGTTAAGATTTATACAGCTAGTGATTTAGAAACAGAAGAAGGACAAGATGCATTAATTAATCTATTTGATAAATATTATCCAACTTTAGCTTCTACTTGGGCAGGATATGGTGCTAGCTTTGCGGATAAAACAGATGAAACAGAAATCCGTTCTGCAAAACTAGAATATATTACAAATACTGTAAGTAAAGGTGCCTCAGTATATTATGAAATTATTCCTACTAAGATTGTGATTACAGCTCCATTCTTAATGAACTTATCGCCAACAATGGCTAATGCGTCTAAATTCACTACAGAAATGACAGGTGCTTCTAATAGATATAACTATACATTAGGATTAACAGATGCATTCATCGATAAGTTAGTTGACTATAAAGCAGCATTTATTGCGGATGATACAGGTAAAGAAGAAGTTAATGCATACTATTCTACTGGAATGTTTCCAACACTTGATGAATATTGCAAGTCTATGTCAGTTCCTACTAGCTTAGAATATGCTTTAGATCCAACAAATGCGGCAGGATTAAAGACACAAACAACTTATCTTCCTTGATCAAAATTAACGGGCTTGTGTAGAAAGAATACACAAGTCTTTTTTATGTAAAATATAAGATGAAAAGCGACTAGTTTAGTATTTATCATTTGACTACAAGTGCTGTAAATTCTATAATTTAATAGCAACAAAAGGAGGTCTTTTAAGACAATATGACAGATGTAAGAGTTGCTATTAATGGTTTTGGTCGTATCGGCCGTCTAGCTTTCAGACAAATGTTTGATGCTGAAGGTTATGAAGTAGTTGCTATCAACGATTTAACATCACCTAAGATGTTAGCTACTTTATTAAAGTATGATTCTGCACAAGGTGGTTTCTGCGGTAAGTTTGGTGAAAACAAACACACAGTTTCTTATAAAGAAGCAGAATTAGCAGAAGATGGAAAGACTGTAAAAGTTCCTGGTTCTATCACTGTTGATGGAAAAGAAATTACAATCTATGCAGTTCCAAAGGCTGAAGAATTACCTTGGGGCGAATTAAATGTAGATGTAGTTCTAGAATGCACAGGTTTCTACACATCTAAAGCAAAAGCTGAAGCTCACGTTAAGGCTGGTGCTAAAAAGGTTGTTATCTCTGCTCCTGCAGGAAATGATCTTCCAACAATCGTTTACAATGTAAACCATGAAATTCTAAAGGCAGAAGATACAGTTATTTCTGCAGCTTCTTGTACAACAAACTGCTTAGCTCCTATGGCTAAAGCATTAAATGACTATGCTCCTATTTCTTCTGGTATCATGACAACTGTTCATGCTTACACAGGTGACCAAATGATTCTTGATGGTCCACAAAGAAAAGGTGATGTTCAAAGAGCTAGAGCTGGTGCTTGCAACATCGTTCCTAACTCAACAGGTGCTGCTAAGGCTATCGGTCTAGTAATTCCTGAACTAAATGGTAAGCTAATTGGTGCTGCTCAACGTGTACCTACTCCTACAGGTTCTACAACAATTTTACATGCTGTAGTTAAGGGCAAGGATGTTACTGTTGAAGGTATCAACGCTGCTATGAAAGCTGCTGCTAACGAATCATTCGGTTATACAGAAGAAAAGCTAGTTTCTAGCGATATCATCGGTATGAGATTCGGTTCATTATTCGATGCTAACCAAACAATGGTTGCTAAGATTGATGATGAAACTTACCAAGTACAAGTTGTTTCTTGGTATGACAACGAAAACTCTTATACATCACAAATGGTTCGTACAATCAAATACTTCGCTAACGTTAAGTAGTTGATCGAATCTATAATTTGTAGATAAATTAACCTGGTGTTTAAATACATCAGGTTTTTTTCTGCATATAAAAATTAAGAATATATGCAGAAAAAACTTGTTTAAGGTA
>CAVAZS010000185.1:0-2847 GCA_963593385.1 Lachnospiraceae bacterium
ATTATAGAAAACAGTATATTTTAATGTCTTTATTAACTAATGAATATATAACAATTCAACAATTTGCAGAAGAATTATACGTATCTGATCGTTTAGTTAAATATGACCTAGATGAAATAAAAGAGGATTTAAAACAATATAATTTAGATATTATTAAATTTTCAAATAAAGGAATATCTTTGAAAGGCGAAGAAAGCGATATAAGAAAATATATTGCGAATCACTTTTCTACTTTTTCTAAAATTCAAAATTTTGGAATTAATACAGATGATTTTCATGAATTAAAAACGTAAGCGTCAAATAAACACCGTCTAGCAGTAATTGGCATAATAGCCGATACTTTTGCTAGAAAGGAAGATGCTTTATGACACGTATATTTCGTTCAAATGAAGAATGGCGAGAAATAGTTAATTCATATAATCCTAAGGAAGGCTCAATTATTCAGTTCTGTAAAAAGAATAATGTTAGCGAATCTGGTTTTTATGCACATAGGAGAAAATTTACTGTAGAAAAGAAACCTACGTTTGTACCAGCTGTTGTAACTAAAACTAAACAAGATATTCGTTTTAAAGTAAATGATATTTCTATTACTATAAATGATTCAATTGATGATAATGCATTAAGCAGAATTATAGGCATCTGTTCAAAGCTATGAATCTATTTGAGAATATTAAAAACATTTATATTCAAGTTGAGCCATGTGATCTTAGAAAAGGAATAGATGGTTATGCAACATTAGTAAGAAGTGAATTTCATTTAAATCCTATGGATACAGGTAATTTATATATCTTTTGTAATAAGTATCACAACAAATTAAAATGTCTTTACTATGATGGAACAGGATTTTGGTTACTATATAAAAGATTAGAAACTGGAACATTTAAATGGACAAAATCAGCTGACAATAAATCTTTAGAAATTAGCGAACAGCAGCTTAAGTGGTTGTTGGAAGGACTAAAAATGGAACAAAAAACGGCATTCAAAAAGTGTGAAAAAGAATATTTGTAAATATGCAGAAAATAGCGTATTTATGCGACAAATCGATGATTTTATGGTATAATTAATACATGGTAAACGAGAAGGAATTTAAAGAAGCATTTGGTAAATTAAATCACGAACAATTGTTAGATTTCGCATTTAAATTACAAGTTGAAGTAAATCTCCTTCAAGAAAAGAATTCATCATTAAATAGAAATTTATATGGTAGGAAAAGAGAAAATGTAAGTGTTGATCAACTTTCTCTTTTCAATGAAGCTGAAGTAGTAGATGAAACAGCTACTACTTCAGAAAAAGAAGAACCAGAAATTCAAGAAGAAGTAGTTCCTAAGAAAAAACATGGCAAAAACAAAAAAATCAAAGAATTAAAAGTTAAGGTAAAAGATATCGTAATGGATAATCCTGTATGTGATATCTGTGGTAAACCACTAGCTGAAATTAAACCAAAGGTAATTGATAGATTAGTTTATATTCCATCTGAACTTTATATAGAAAGAACAGTTATTCACCAATATACATGTCATGAATGTAGTGAAAGAGAAGAAACATTTTATGTTTTCCAAAATGAGAATGTTAAGCTTCCTAAACAATTAATCAAAGGTTCATCTGCTACATCATCATTCGTTTCACATATTGCATATAAGAAATTTGTACTAGGAGTCCCATTCTATAGACAAGAAAAAGAACTAAAAGATAATGGTGCTTCTATTAGCAGACAAGTACTATGTAATTGGGCTATGAGATGTGGCGAAACATATTTGAAACCTATATTTAATCAAATGGAATTAGATATAAGGAAAAGTGAAATCCTAAATATGGATGAGACCACACTTCTCTGCTTACAAGAAAAAGAAAAAGGCAGAGAATCTCAAAGTTATGAGTGGCTATGTATGACAAATGAATATGAAGCTAATCAAATGGCTTTATATTACTATAAGTCAGATAGAAGCCATGGAAATGTGGGAGAAATACTTGGAGATAATTACCAAGGTGTTATCCAATCAGATGGATATCAAGCATATATAAATTATAGTTCTGCAAAAGGTCATGCAGGATGTCTTTCACATGCTCGAAGGAAATTCGAGGATACAGTCAAAGCAAATGATAGCTTATATAAAAAGATTTCTAACAAAGGAATATCTAAAGAAGAAAAAGAAAAGTTATTAAATGACAATCCATCATTTGCGAAAGCATTATGGTTTGTCAATCAATATGACAAGATATTCAAAATAGAGAAAAAGGCTAAATCAAATCATTTAAGTATTGAAGCTAAAGAAGAAATCAGAAATAAAGAAGAAAAACCTTTATTAGATGAAATCTATAAAGAAGCTACAGAACTAATTGATAAATGTGCACCAAGCGGAAAATTACATGGAGCACTTCAATACACTATCAATCAATGGGAATCATTAACATATTATTTGCAAGATGGAAGAATACCAGCATCAAATAATATAGCTGAACGAGAAGGAATTAAACCATTTGTAATGGCAAGAAAGAACTTTCTATTTGCGAATACAATTCGAGGAGCAGAGATTAGTTCTATATGGTTTAGCCTAATCATATCTGCAAGGATGAACAAGTTGAACATAGAAAAGTATTTAACTTATGTATTGGATGCAATGTCATCAGAGGATGAAATTACGGAAGAAATGATTGAAAAGTGTTTACCTTATTCCAAGAGCATTCCTAATTCTATTAAATTGTAAAAGATCGAGATGTAATGTACTAGTTACACATACGAATAGTACATCTCTCGATCTTTTATTTATAGACGGTGTTTATTTGACGCTTACAATAAAGGTACAGATTACCATCAAATTCTTCAGGTTGAACAAATTGATCGATAAG
>CAVAZS010000186.1:0-2836 GCA_963593385.1 Lachnospiraceae bacterium
GTAGTAGTCATACCAATACCTTGTAAGTCTTGATATTGAATAATGTAATCTTTACTAGTTGTACTAATAGATTGACTAATACGATTACTATTTGCTTTAAGATAATTAAATGCATTTTGTGTACTTTCTCTAGCTTCTCTATCACTTCCTATACCATTACATGTTAGTTTTCCATTACCTGGTAATATTTGTGATTCAAGTCTAAATAATCCAATCATTCCTGATTTACCTGTAGAAACAGTATAGATTTGTCCTGGATTACACATTCCTTCTGGAATTAAAGTACTAGAACCTTGTTCAGGAACAGATACATATTTTTCTTCAAATGTTTCGTGATCAATATAAGAGAAGTTCACATCATAAAATTCCATACCACCTATCTTTTTAAGTTGTTCCTTAACACGTCTTCTCATTTCTAAGGCAATACGTAATATTTCTTCTAATTCTTCTTTTGTATAATCACTGTTAGGATAAACAAGTTTTACTAAACCAGATACTGTTTTTCTTACCGCAATCGTATCTCTTTGATTTAGATTCTTTCCTAACTTAAAGTATTTATCTAATGCATCACTTTCTTGTGTTTTTCTTAGTTCACGTATAAATTCAGCAAAGTAATCTGTAATAAAACCATAATCATTTGTAAAGTGTTCTGGTCTAAATTTAGGTACTTCCCATCCTGGTAAGTAACAATGTATACGATCTAAGAATGCTGTATCTGTCCCCATTTCTGGTGGAAAAGGATCAAACAAAGATGATGTTTTTAATAACACATCTACACTTTGATTAATATTTCCTACAAATACCATTGATGCACTAGCTGCTTTTTCTTCTTTACCACGAGCAAAAGATCCAGATGCCATATAATCTTTCATAATTTGTATGCCATCTTTATCTTTAAACTTAATACCAGCTACTTCATCAAAAGCAACACAATCCCATAATCCTACTAGCCCTACAGTTCTTTTACCCATGTTATAGAATAAATTTGCGACTGTTGTTTGACCACCAGATACTAGAATACTATTAGGTGATATTTCTTTATAAATATGTGATTTACCTGTACTTCTTGGTCCAAGTTCACATAAGTTATAATTATTTTCTACTAGTGGCACTAAACGTAGTAATAGTAACCATTTTTCTCTTTCTGTTAGTTCATCTGGTTCCATACCTATAGATCTAAGTAGAACATCAATCCATTCTTCTTTAGTAAATGCTTTACGTCCTTCTTTTAAATCTTTGATATCTACATGCGGCATTTGTATTGGTGTTAACTTAGCAATCTTAATTGGACTAGAACGTTTATCTTCTTCATTATATTCATACTCTAATTGCACAATACACCAGATACCACCACATAATAAACGATCATATTTTTCAGGATATTCACTAGAAATAGGAATACCAGCTATCCCTAAATTAGAAAATTCTGCTTCATATGTATCATTTCTAATATTTAAGTTAATCGTTATTTTATCAATAACTGTATAGAAGCCTCTAGAACGTAATACTGATAATGTCTTTTGTGCTTCATCAGGTCGAACAAAGTTATCCGCTAAAATCTTCTTAACCTTTTCTACTCCCTGATTAATGATATCTTCATCATCTGATCCACAATATTGACCAAGAAGGAATTCTAGTACATAGACAGGAACATTCGCACCTTCCTTAATCTTCTTTGTTAAATCTTTTCTAACAATCTTACCTGCAAAGTTATCTCTTAACTTTACCTTTATTTCCTCTCTATCTGACATAGAAATCCTCCTTGATTTTATATTTTCTTATTTCTACAAAAGTACTTTTATTATTTCTTTACTCCGTTACAACTTCAGTAACAATCGCATCAAATATTTCTTGTTCTTCTTTTGTTTCAACATGTGCTAAATTTGATAATTTTGTATCTTTTAAACTATTTTTCAAACGATCACAACATGGTTTAAATGAAAGATATGTTACACCTCCACCTATAACACCACCAACAACTGGGATTGCTTTTTTAAAGAATCCTGAGAATACTTCTTTTGTCATTTTCGCACCAAACCATTTAGCAACATTTTTAACAATTGGATATAAAGTTCCTTTTGTTAATGCTGTTTTCATTAGTTGTTTTTCTACGCCAGTTCCTAACATTTTAGCCATTGCCTTAATCGCATTATTTGCTCCAGCAACACCAAACATACTACCCAAAGCAACAATTAATAAATTCATTGTTGCCGAATCAATAGATACTTCTTCATTTTCAGCAACAATTTGTGGAAATCCATAAAGATACATTAGTTTTTGAGCTGCTCTTAATGTATAACCATAGTATTGAACGATATCTGCAGGAATAGTTGCCGCCATTGCTACTCCTCCAGGAACACTTAAAGCTGCTGCAATACCAGAAACACCATATCTTTCTTGTTGAATAACATCATCCGAAATTTTATCGATATCCTCACGTGGTATTCCTGCTTTTGCAGGATTTGTAGCAATCGCTTGATTTATTACATCTTCTTCATAATGAAGTTTAAATTCATTACGTAAAAATTTCTCTCTGTCAATTTTTACGCCTGGAAGTTTTAAAGCTAAAATAATAATATCGTTTATATCAACAGTTCCGTCATTATTAACGTCAAGTTGTTGCATTATAGCCTCTTGTGCTTGATCCTTAGCTTGGATAGCTTTATTTGCACCAACCTTAGCGAATTCATTTGCTTTCTGTGCTACATCACTTGCATTTTTGATCATTTCAGGAGCGATATCATTTTTAAACTTATCTGCTCCATCTTTCGCTAAACTCTTCCCTTTGTTTAATAATTCTTTTGCATCAAATTTCGGCATAATCTTTTCTCCCTCT
>CAVAZS010000187.1:0-2819 GCA_963593385.1 Lachnospiraceae bacterium
GTATAAAAGATGTAGTAATCATATAACCTGCATGGATAACCGTGTGGGTTTTTATTTGGGAAAATAAAATTGTATTGCAAATTACACACATCCATTATGTTCTTGTAGCAGAGGTAAATAATTTTATGAAAAGAGCAAGTGTTAGTGTAAGAATTGATGAGAATATAAAATGCCAAGCAGAAGAAATTCTTAAAAATTTAGGTATTCCAGTATCTGTATTAATTGATTGTCTTTATCGTCAAATAATAGAAACTAATGGAGTTCCTTTCCCAATAACAGTTTCAGCTGAATCTCAATATGTAGATACCGAGGATAAAGTATATATTGATGTTGGAGGCTCACATGAAGAATATCTAGTTCCGTGTCCTCGTGTTTTAAGTATTCAAGAGTTACATGATGCATTTACGCTAAATTTAATAGAACACGTAGAACCTAATGTGGGAAAAATTGCAAATTTATATGGTGTAACATATGAACAATTAATGGAATTTGTAAATGAAAAAGATGCGGATATTTCATTAATAATCCTTAATAAAATATATTGGTCTATTATAGCTGAAATAGATGTACCATGGTGGAAAATTCCTGAAAAGATATTGGCAAAATGGCAATTAATAGATTTTTTAAAAAAAGCAAAAGATGAAAAAGGATGGTCAGACGAACGATATACAGAGTTTGTTGATGTTTTTGTTTCTGTTCTTTTATCAAGATAATAATACATATAAGCTGAATTGGGGAAATGCTGTTTACCCAATTTAAAAACAAATTTTAGATAGTCTGGGTTTATATATGGGGAAATTAAGGGAATGGTGCTTGACCAATTCATACTCATGTAATGTGGTAATTATTCGTGAGTGTTATAATTTGAAAAGACTAACAATATAAAATGGTCATAAATAAAGCAGAGGTAGTTAAGATGATTGTATATGATGGTGTGAAAAGTGACTTTTTATCAAGTGTTATGGGTGGGACAATTGAAGACGAAGTTGCACAAAGAATTATGAATCGCATGGGTAGACATACAAGTAAATCAGAATTTTCTTCATGGAAAAATTCGTTGACGTATATGTATATGGTTTTAAGTAGTTCGGAGATTCCAGATAATGCTGGTATAGCAATTGAATATAATATTCCACAAACATCTAAAAGAGTAGATTTTATCATTTCTGGATATGATGAATCAGATAAACCTAATGCTGTAATTATTGAATTAAAACAATGGGAAAAAGTAGAAAAAGTTGAAGGCTCAGATGCTTTAGTAAAAACTTTTACAGGTGGTGCGAATAGAGAAGTAGTACATCCTTCGTATCAAGTGTGGTCATATGCATCTATGATTAAAGACTATAACGAAATAGTTCAAGATAAAGAAATTAAATTATCGCCTTGCGTATTTTTACATAACTATACTTTACAAGATGAAAATGATCCTATATTAGATAAACAATATAAAAATTATATTGATGAAGCTCCAGTATTTACTCGTAAAGGAATGAACGAAATTCAGGATTTCATAAAAAAAGTTGTTGTAAAGGGAGATAATGAAGAAATTCTTTATGAAATAGATAATGGAAAAATTAGACCATCTAAAAGTTTACAAAATGCAATTACAAGTATGCTTGAAGGTAACAAAGAATTCATAATGATTGATGAGCAAAAAGTTGCATACGAAAAAATATTGGCCGCATCAATGAAATGTATTAGTGATAAAAAGAAACAAACAATTATTGTTCAGGGAGGTCCAGGAACGGGTAAATCTGTTATTGCGATTAATTTACTTGCAGAACTAACAAAACAAGGGCAATTTGTTCAGTATGCATCAAAAAATAGTGCTCCTCGACAAGTTTATTCAGCGAAATTAAAAGGAAAAATAAAAAAGAGTAGCGTTGATAATATGTTTAAAGGAACAGGTGTTTACACCACAGTTGAAGATGGATTGATTGATACTATTCTTGTGGATGAAGCACATAGAATGAATGAAAAATCAGGAATGTTTAAAAATAAAGGTGAAAACCAAGTTAAAGAAGTAATTCATGCGTCAAAATGTTCTGTATTTTTTATTGATGAAAGCCAACGGGTAACGATGAGTGATATTGGAAGTGTTGCTGAAATTGAAAAATGGGCAAATAAAGAAAACTCGAAGATAATTAAATTACAATTATCTTCTCAATTCCGTTGTAATGGTTCTGACGGTTATTTATCTTGGCTAGATAATGTTTTAGAAATTAAAGAAACAGCCAACTATAATTTGGATGATATTGACTATGATATTCGCATATTTGATGACCCTAATGAAGTAAGAAAACTAATTGTTGAAAAGAATAATGAAAATCATCGTTCAAGAATGCTTGCAGGATACTGTTGGGATTGGATAAAAGCAGGTAAACAAGATACAAATGTTCATGATATCAAAATTGGTGATTTTGAAATGAGTTGGAATTTAGGTACATCTATATTTGCGATAGATGACACTTCAATTGATCAAATAGGATGTATTCATACTTCACAAGGATTAGAGTTTGATTATGTTGGCGTAATTATAGGTGATGATATGAGATATGAAAATAATCATATTATTACGGATTACACAAAAAGAGCATCAACAGATCAATCAATTAAAGGAATAAAAACTTTAGAAAAAAATGATTCGATGAAAGCAAAAGCTATAGGTGATGAAATAATAAAAAACACTTATCGTACATTAATGACTCGTGGCATGAAGGGATGCTATGTATATTGTACTGATAGAGCTTTAAGTGATTATTTGCGTAAACGATTACGTTCTTCTAAGGATTAATTTGTGCCGGAGGAAACCTATGATT
>CAVAZS010000188.1:0-2709 GCA_963593385.1 Lachnospiraceae bacterium
AACTATAACCAAGTCAGTGATAGTAGTAGTTACTATTATGGTGGTGGCGGTATTGCTGTACTAGCTGATAAGTTCACTTTAGACATGGCACTTAGTTCTATTAGCTATAACCATGTAAATGACTCTATAGGTGGTGGTATTTATATCAGAAAAACTGCCACAATCAATATGGATCATTCATCAATCGATTATAACGTTGCTAGTGCTGATTCTAGTGGTGTTGAAACTAAGAGTGGTAATGGTGGAGGTATCGTTGTTGATGGTACAGATGATATAAAAGGATGCTTAACTCTTGAAGGTGATTATAACTCAACGATTTCTAACAACGTTTCAGGAAGAAGTGGTGGTGGTATTTCCTTAAATACTGCTAGTGAAGGCAGTGTGATTAGAAAAGTAATTATTTCTAATAATACTGCTAGTAGTAAGGGTGGAGGATTATATCTACCTTCTAATAATAACCAAATTAACGATTGTGTATTACAAAATAACACTGCTAATAGTTATGGTGGTGGTGCATATATTTCCCAATTGAATACTGTATTTAGAAATTGTACAATCCAAAACAATCATACAAATAGTGAATATGGTGGTGGTATGTATGTTTATTGGATGTATAACGTTACAATGCATGGTAATAACATCGTTGATGGAAATACAAATAAAGATAACAAAGCGAATAATGTTTATTTAGATACTTTGGGCCTAGGTGTTTCTAATGCATATATAAAAGGAACTTCTCTTGATAAAGCCCATATTGGTATTTCTACAAATTCTACATCATCGAGAAAAGTTGGTGAAGATATAAAAGGTTATGTTGAAGGTAGATATTTCTTAGATAATCCTTCAAACTTACATCTAGTTTATTACGCTGATGACACAGTGTATCAAGAAGAAGGAGCAAGTACGAAATATACATTAACTGTAAATGGCGAGGAAATTGGTAAATATTATTCTGGTGAAATGGTTGAAATCAATGATCGTAACACTGACAGTGAAAAAGTATTCATCGAATGGGATAGAAGTAAAACTACTGGTATAGATTTATCTGTAACACAAAGAGAAAGCCAATATTTCACTATTTCTATGCCAAGCAATGATGTAAGTACAAGTGCTACCTATCTTGACCGTTTAAAGAGTCTAACAATAACAGTAAATGGAAATAAACCTACAGCAGGAAAATATTTACCTGAAGGAATGGTTATAGTTAAATATGGGCCAGAATCAGATAGTCGAAGAAAAGGTGTAGACACTGAATGGTTAAAAGTAAATGATGATAGCACAATGACTCCAGTATCTGGTAGAGCTGATTACAGTACATCATATGTATTCAAATTACAGATAAAAAAGGATATAAATGCACATCTTATCTTCTCACCTTCTATACAACCAAAAGATATTACAATTAAATATGACGATGGCACAACAACTAAAGCATCATCAGTAAGCGTTGATGCGGCCGGAACAATAACAATTATTTCCGAATCTATCACAACAGCAAATAGAACAATCACAAAAATTGATACAGATTCTATTACAGTTAATGAAGGTATAACAAAACAAGAATTAATCGATAGCTTACCTACAACAACTATAGGCTATGACTCTAGTGACAAACAATATGTTCTTACAGTAGACAAAGCTAGTATTACAGATGATATGTTATCTGGTTTAATTGATAGTGATGGTAAAATGATTTTCCCTACTGATGGTAGTGCATCAATCACATTACCAGTAACAGCTCCTCAAGGATTTGATATAGCAACAGATGTAACATTCAATGTGACAGTAAATGTAACTGCATTACCAACAATTACAAGTATTACAGAAGCATATATGTCAGTTACCGATGGAACATCTAAAGATAGTTTTATTAGTGAATTACCAGAATATGCTGAAGTACATGCGAGTGATGGAAGTGTTAAATTCTTAGAAGTTAATTCAACTTCACTTGGCACTCAATTAGATGCATATCTAACAGATGGTAATATTGATATTAATAAAGGAACATCTTTTGACATTTATCTAACAGTAACTACTGATGGTACAGTTAAAAATCCTGAAAATAAAACATTAAAAGTAACTGTTACAGTAAACAAACAAGAAACTGTTGACGTACCTACTGTTAGTCCTGCGGGTGGCATATACGATAAGGATGATTTGAAAGCAGATGGTAATTTAGATGTGACTGTATCTTATGATGGTGAAGGTGAAGGAATAATCAAAGGTGATACAATTCATTACATTATTGATAATGATACAGATAATGCACAAACTTGTACGTTAGATACTGAACACACAAGTTGTACAATCACTTTGCCAGGAACAGCAAACACTAAAGTTACGCATACATTAGAAGTATGGGCAAGTGGAACAGATAAAAATGATTCTACACATATTAAAAATTCATATGTTTTAGATAATAGTATCGTTGTGACTGAACCAACAGTAGATCCAGCTTCTGGTAACTATACTGGAACAAGTCTAACTGTTCACGCTTCTACAGAACAAACAGACGCTATAATCAAGTATTCGATTGGTGAAGGCGATGAAACACAGACAGATACATATGATGATAATGAAGGTATCGTACTATTAACTAAAAAAGATACGCCTAAAACATTCAATGTAAAAGTATGGGCAGAAGTTAGTGGAGAATCTTCAAAAGTAGTAGAACGTACTTATATTCTTGATGGATACGAGGAACCAACT
>CAVAZS010000189.1:0-2701 GCA_963593385.1 Lachnospiraceae bacterium
TGATTGTATTGATACTGTACCTACTAATATTGGTCTACCTGTTTTATGTATATTTATAATTTCACTTACAATAGCTTCATATTTTTCATTCATTGTATTAAAACATACATCTGAATAGTCTATACGCTTAACAGGATTATTTGATGGAACTTGAATCACATACATATTATAAGTTTTCAAAAAATCATCTTCTTCATTTTTAGCAGTAGCAGACATACCTGATAATTTATTGTATAGTCTGAAAAGATTTTGATATGTGATAGAAGCTGCAGTTTTAGTTTCATCATGAATTTTAATATTTTCCTTTGCTTCTACTGCTTGATGTAAACCATATGACCATTGTCTACCTTTAAGTGTTCTTCCAGTATTTGGGTCAACAATTAATATTTCTTGGTTTTCATTATCTACGATGTAGTCTTTATTTCTTTTCATTAAATAGTTTGCTTTTAATGCTTGATCAATATGATGCACTAATGAAATTTGTTCAAAAGCATACAAATTATCGATATTAAATATCTTTTCTAAATGATGAATTCCCTTATTTGTAAGTAAACAAGTATCTTCACTATAATCCACTTGATAATCTACATTTTCTTTTAATAGTTTCACAGCATTATTTGCGATTAAATATAAATTTTTGTTTTCCTTACCTTTACCAGAAATAATTAGTGGAGTACTTGCTTCATCAATTAATATTGAGTCTATTTCATCGATAATCGCATAATTTAATCCTCTCATTACACGGTCATTTTTACTCATCACAAGATTATCCCGTAAATAATCAAATCCTAATTCTGCGTTAGACGTATAAGTAATATCACAAGCATAAGCTTTTCTTTTTTCATCACTTAATTTTTTTGAAGAATTATAACCAACTGATAAACCTAGAAATTCAAATATTTGTCCCATTTTTTTAGCATCACGTTCAGCTAAATATTCATTTACTGTAACTACATGTACCCCTTTACCAGATAAAGCATTTAAATATGTTGGTAATACTGCTGTTAAAGTTTTACCACTACCTGTTGCTTGTTCACTGATATCACCATTATGAAGAATATAACCACCTATTAATTGCACATGATATGGATATTCCCCTATAACTCTACCTGCTGCTTCTCGTACTGTTGCAAAAGCTTCTGGAAGGATATCATCTAATGTTTCATTATTTTGTAATCTTACTTTAAAAATAGCAGTTTGATCCTGTAATTCTTCATCACTCATCAGTTTATATTTATGTGAAAGATTCTCGATTAATTCTATCTTTTTTTCAATTTCATTTAATTTATTTCTATCTGTATTTAATACTCTATCTAATATTGAAGTTGTCATATTAAAAAATCCTCCTGTATCCATCTATAACTTATTCAAATAAGCTAGATGAAATTAGGGGGATAATCATTTTAAATTTAACACTACCAAATCAATAATATTTATATGGCTTATACTTTTCTTTTTCCATCAAAAAGTTCTTATAAGATTGCACTTCCATCTCCATTAATTTCCTATAAGTAATTTCTTGATCATCAACTGTAATCTTACTATTTAACTTTTCTTCATATAATTTTAGAAATGATAGTTTACCTTCATAATCTAAAGAAACACCATCTTTTATTTCTTTAAAATCTAATGTTGCTGACAACAATCTTCTATTCACTATCGTAAAAATAATACGATCAACTATGATTGGTTTATAAATATCTGCTAAATCTAAATTTAAGCTATAACTTCTTTTTTTAGAATGATGTATTACACCAAATCTAGGATCAACTCCTTTTTTCCACAATAGTTGCAAGAAATGATTATATAACAATGTATTACCAAAACTAATTAATGCATTAATTGCATCCTTTGGTGGTCTTCTTGTACGTTTATCAAACTTAAAATCTTCATTATCTATAATGTAATTAAACATTGAATAATATGTTTCTCTCGCTTTAGCTTCTAGTAGTAGCATTTCATCAACACTACTTGCACGATTAATCGTATCTATATATTTACTAATTGTTTTAATTGATTCATCAAATACACCTTTTTGTTTCTTATTGTAATATCTTAAATTTGCTCGAAGATTATGTAATCCTGCGATTTCCATCTTCTTTGCTATCTCTAGTCTAATAGCTTCATCAATGTAATACTCACATTGTTTAATCACAATATAAGATGAACCTTTTGTATTTTCCGGAATAAATGTACCTATCAAATTCCCACATTTATCAAAAAAAGAAGCTTTTAGTTTATGTTGACTTAAAAGCTGTAATACATTTGATGCTAATGTGACATTACCATAGATATTAATTTGATCTATAACTTCAACTGGTATATAGCATTTCTTTTCTTCATTTTCGAATAACAAACTAAAATCACTCTTGTTAATAATTCCATCAGAAATAATATGATATTTCCCATTTATAAACTGCATATTTGTATCATGCCAATAAGAATATTGTTTAATATTTTTATAAGTATGCTTTCTAATATCTATTCCTTTTTTAGTAGCATATAAGTCATATCCTAATATCACTTTATCCACCACATTAAATACACCACTTTTGTTTGTATTTATGGATAAATCCTTTAGTTCTAGACTCATGCTAATATTATTAAATATCTCTAACGCTTCTTCATATTCTTTTGTAAAAACATAAATATTATCAGCATATCTAATCCAATTTGTATTTTGTTCCTCTAATTCTTTATC
>CAVAZS010000190.1:0-2638 GCA_963593385.1 Lachnospiraceae bacterium
ATTTTTATTAGATAATAGTAAAGTTAAAGGAGTATTTCATGATTTTAGATAACATAAATAAAGACTTATTAGACTTAGCAAAAGAGTCTGATACAGAATTAAAAGAAATATATGACAAAATCGATGATGTTTGCTTATATAACTCAAATAGAATCTTATCTGCTTTCATCGAAAATAGTGTTTCTTATTCTGATTTTGCTGAAATGAATGGTTATGGTGACTACGATGAAGGAAGAAACAAATTAGAGAAAATATTTGCGACTGTACTTGGTTGTGAAGATGCATTAGTTCGTCCTCAAATTATGAGTGGTACAAATGCTTTATTCTTAACTTTCTCTGCACTATTAAAACATGGTGACACAATGATTTCATTAACAGGAACGCCTTATGATTCTTTACAAGAGATGATTGGATTATGTGGCGATTCTACGCAATCATTAAAAGCACATGGCGTTAAATATGAACAAATTGATTTAATCAACAATGAATTTGACGAGGATAAAATCGTTGAACGCTTAAAAGAAAAAAATGTTAAGCTTGTAGAAATTCAAAGATCCAGAGGATATTCATCCAGAAAATCTTTAACAATCAATAAAATTGAACATATTATCTCTAGAATAAGAGAAGTAAATCAAGATGTCATTATCATGGTGGATAATTGCTATGGAGAACTTGTAGAAAAACAAGAACCAGGACATGTTGGTGCTGATATTATTGTTGGTTCATTAATGAAAAATCTTGGTGGTGGTATCGCTTCTACAGGAGGATATGTAGCTGGAAGAAACGATTTAATTCATATGGTTGCTGAACGCTTAACAGCTCCTGGAATCGGTAAAAATCAAGGTGCTAACTTCAATTTGAATAACACATTCTTTAAGGGTATATTTATGGCCCCTAGTGCTGTTAGAAGTGCTTTAAAAACTGCTGTTTTTTCATCTTGGATGTTAGAAAAGTTAGGTTATAACAATGTCGCTCCAAGATGGGATGAAGAAAGAACAGATATCATTCAAACTGTTGAACTTGGAAATAAAGATAATCTTGTTAAATTTGCTCAAGGCATACAAGAATCTTCACCTATCGATTCATTTGTTCGTGTAATGCCTGCACCTATGCCTGGTTATCCATTTGATGAAGTTATGGCATGTGGTAGCTTTACTGAAGGAAGCACAATTGAGCTTAGCGCAGATGCTCCTGTTATTGAGCCTTATACTTTATATATGCAAGGTGGTTTATCCCTAGAATATGGTAAATTATCCATTCTTCTAGCATTATCGAAAATTCAAAATTCTTAAAAAGGAAGCGTTTATACGCTTCCTTTTTGTCCTCCATCAATTCTAATTACTGTATTATTAATAAATTTTGCTTCATCACTGATTAAGAATTTTACTAGATAGGCTACTTCTTCTGGATTACCATATCGTTCAACTAGAATCTTTTCACATTCTTCTTTCAAAAATTCTTCATCGTAGCCATAAAGTTCATTTTCTGTACCAATAAATCCTGGTGCAATCGCATTTACATTTACATATGGTGCTAATTGCATTGCTAAGTTATGTGTCAATGAAATTAATGCTGCTTTACTAGCATCATAATCAATACACATTGGATAATATGTGTTGATTCCATTTGTTGAAGAAATATTGATAATCTTTCCATATTCTTGTTCAAGCATATGTTTTCTCACTCGAACCGCACAATTAAATGCGCCAACAACATTTACATCTAATGTTTTCCTAAATTCATCTGCTGTTTTTAAATGAAATAAATTTGATAAATCAATTGCGGCATTATTGATAAGAATGTCTACCCCACCTAGTTTTTCTTCAGCTTCAGTAATCATTTGATCTACTTCATCTTCTTTTGATACATCAGCTTGAATAGCTAAACAGTTTACATGATATTCAGAATAAATAAACTCTTTTAAAGCTAAGGCTTCACTCTTTGAGTGAAGATAGTTCACGACTATATCATAATTATTTTTTGCTAATTCTAAAGCTATCGCTTTACCTATTCCTTTACTAGATCCTGTAACTAGTACTACTTTTCTTTTACTCATATTTTAAAAAAGAGCTTATATTAAGCTCTTGATGAATATTTGCCATCAGCAGTAGATACAAGTATTTTTTCACCTTGTTCGATGAATTGAGGAACTCTTAGAGATAATCCTGTATCTGTTGTAGCATCTTTTGTTTGAGTAGATGGAGCACCGCTCATTGCAGGCGTTGTTTCTACTACAGTTAATTCAACTTTATCTGGAACAGCAATATCTAAGATTTGACCATCAAAGAATTGTAATACAACATCCATGCCTTCAATTAAGAAATACTTATTGAATCCTACATGTTCTTCAGAAACTTCATATGTTTCGAATGTTGTCATATCCATGAAATAATATGTGTTATCTGCAGAATATGAATATTGCGCTGATTTCTTTTCAATCATTGCTTGTTCAAATTTAGTATTTGCGTTGAAGTTTCTTTCTTGTGTTGAATTTGTTTTAAGATTCTTCATCTTTGTTTTTAAGATAGCTGCACCTTTACCTGGTTTAACATGTTGGAAATCAATTACTACCCATGGATCTCCATCAACCATTAATGTTAAGCCTGTTTTAAAATCACCAGCTTCAATTGCCATATTT
>CAVAZS010000191.1:0-2589 GCA_963593385.1 Lachnospiraceae bacterium
GTATAAAGTAGTCATTCAATTTGGAAGTATATTAGCTGTTTTACTATTATATTTTAAACGTTTGAATCCATTTGATTCTAAATTAAAATCAGCGAAAAAGAGAAGTATTTATCGTTTATGGATCATGATCATTATTGCTTGTATTCCTGCAGGAATTGCTGGAATATTGTTGGATGATTTAGTGGACTCTGTGCTAAGTGCCTCTTGGGTCATCGCAGTAACTTTGATTTTATATGGTATTTTGTTTATTTGGATGGAAAATAAAGAACATCAATATACAGTTGAAACGGTAAAGGATATCACACCAAAGAAAGCTTTGGGTGTTGGTGCTTTCCAAATGCTTGCTTTGATTCCGGGAACTTCTAGAAGTGGCTCAACGATTTTAGGCGCAACATTATTAGGTTTTAATAGAAGCACAGCTACTGAATTTTCATTCTTTATGGCAATTCCTGTTATGTTTGGTGCATCATTGTTAAAAATCATTAAAGCAGATATTACAGTTACATTTGCGAGTGTGATTGTGTTACTTGTTGGATGTCTTGTTTCATTTGGTGTTTCTGTTATCGCAATTCGTTATTTGATGCAATATATTAGAAAACACGACTTTAAAATATTTGGTATATATAGAATCATCCTTGGACTTATTGTATTGTTGTTTTACTTCTTAGGAGTTATTGCATAATGCAATCCTTAATTCTTTGTGGCAGTCTTTTCCTAGAAGGACTGCTTTCATGTGTGTCGGGCATGATGCACATCTAGTACAGATTAAACTGTACCACAGGTATTTACCGCCAAGTGTAGTGAACCATAAGCTGTTATCCGTGAGGATATGAGTGAAGGCAATGGATAGCGAATCTTTCGAGCTTACGAACAGAAACTTGATATAAGGCTAAATGGTGGATAAGGTTGCATGTCAAACCGAAGTCCAAAAGGTAAACGTAAAACCAAGAGAGTAAATCAAGAAGTTATGAAAGATTAAAGATGTGTACCTTACCCCGAGAGGTCTTGTGGACGATGAATCCTAAACGCTTTTAAACAGCTATAGTACCATCGGTCGAAAAAGGTTTATCACAAGAAGTCAGCTGAGGTCATAGTAGCCTTGAAGTCTCTGTAATGGAGATGGATGCGAAGGACCTAATGTTTGTATAGTGTCTTTCACTATACGCAATATCTGAATAGTCCGAATAAGAAAATAACCTAAAACAAAGAATCGTAATCTTTGATGGTGAAAAGAATTGGGATGTTTTCAGAATTATTTACAAATGGAAAGAAAGGCAGCAACATGAAATTAATTGAAGAGATTTTAAGTGAAGAAAACTTAAACGAGGCAATTAAAAGAGTCAAAGCTAATAAAGGTGCATCTGGAATTGATAAGATGCAAGTTAGTGAAATTGATGAGTATTTCAGAATCCATAAAGAAGAAATTAAAACTTCTATCATGGAAATGAAATACAAGCCTCAAGCAGTAAGAAGGGTTTATATCCCAAAAGCTAATGGTAAGAAAAGACCATTAGGAATACCAACCGTAGTAGATAGAGTGATACAACAAGCAGTTGCACAGATACTAAGACAAATCTATGATGAATCATTTAGTGATAATAGTTATGGATTTAGACCAAATAGAAGTGCACATGACGCTATGTATAAAGTATTAGACTATTTAAACGAAGGATATGAATGGGTAATAGACTTAGATATTGAAAAGTATTTCGACACAGTGAATCATGATAAATTGATTTCAATTCTTAGAGAAAAGGTCAATGATAAGACAACACTTCATTTGATTCGTGCATTTTTAAGAGCAGGAGTAATGGAGAAAGGTCTTGTATCCCCAACAGAAGTCGGAGTCCCACAAGGAGGACCACTTTCACCAATTCTATCAAATATCTATTTAGATAAATTTGATAAGGAACTAGAAGAAAGAGGATTGAGATTTGTAAGATATGCCGATGATTGCGATATATTCGTTAAAAGTGAAATGTCAGCAAATAGAGTGATGAAATCAGTGACCTCATGGCTAGAAAGAAAGTTATTTCTAAAGGTGAGCGCTACCAAAACAAAAGTAGTTAGACCGACAAAAAGTAATTTTCTAGGATTTACATTTTGGAAGAACAGTAAAACTAACACTTGGCAATGTAAACCTAGTGATGATAGAAAAGCTAAGTTATATGCCAAAATTAAAGAAGTAACTGTTAGGAAGGTAGCGATAGCTAGACCACTTTCCTATACAATCACCAAAGTGAATCAAATCGTTAAAGGATGGATTAACTACTTCCGCATAGGAAGCATGAAAGTATTCATGGATGAGTTTGGACAATGGCTACGACACAAAATAAGAGTAATCATTATCAAACAATGGAAGAAACCACAAACGATATACAAGAATCTGTCAAAGCTAAACATTATGTTTAAATGTAAAATAAGTGATGAAGATATCTACGCTAGTGCAAATACTAGATTAGGCATATATAGACAATGTGGCATGAAAACAATAAACTTCCTACTAAGTCCAAAAGTACTAGCCATACAAAAAGCGAATCGACCAGGATTAGTCAATCCGCTTGAATACTATCTAAGATAGTTGTGATT
>CAVAZS010000192.1:0-2582 GCA_963593385.1 Lachnospiraceae bacterium
GCATTTTATGATCCTTGTAGATATAAGAGTCTAAACAATTCTTAAGTTTTACTAGATCAACCTTGTTCTTAAGAAAGTACATATCAAAAATATCTTTATAGCGCGTTGAGAAAGTACCAAATCTTAATAGAGAACGTAATTTTTCACAAAACATTTGCTCATTCGAATTAATTAAAAGACTTGCACCTTCTTCATCTAAAGCAATATCAAAACTATATTCTTCTTGTTCAATATCTAGTCGATTATGTACTCCAAGATTCAATTTACTTATAATCGAATTTTCAAATGAATCAGTTATCTCAACATACACTCTCTTTCCACTATAGTCTTGCTGTTTAAGTTCTTGAATATTTCCATCCTTAACTTTGAAAAAAATGTGTAACTAAAAAATTATGAAGAGATAAAAAGTTAAAATTTATCGTAAATATCGATGAATTTTGACTTTTTCTTTTTGCTTAGTTGGTGTATAATATAGTTATACAGTATAACTGTGTTTGGAGGCTTCTATGTTACTCAATAATGTTAAGGTTGTTCGTCCTAAAACTACTAAGATTCAAAAAAGAAATGGTGTTGGATATGTTTATCAAGTGATTGGTAAATCTTATAAAAAAGATAAGAAGTATACAGTGGAAGATAGAAAACTGATTGGTAAGATGGTTGATGATGAATGGATGGTTCCTAATGAATTCTTTTCACAGTATTATCCTGATGTAACAATTGAACAGGAAGCACCACAGTTTTCTGATACACTTCGTGTTGGATGCTTTCTAGTAATTCAAAAACTGTTTAAAGATTTACAGATAGAAGAATTGATTGAATCTATATTTGGTGAAGCATCATCTTTCATTGAAGATATCGTTTCTTATATGATCACAAATGAAAGCTGTACGTTTCAATATTATCCAAACTTTATGAGAAACCATCCAGCTTTGGATGAGAAGTATAGAGATGATACACAAATCAGTAGATTGTTGAAATACAACATTAAGGAAGAAGATATTAATCTTTTTATGCATGCTTGGAATCAGATGAATAAAACAAAAGAGTGCATCTATATCGGATATGATAGTACAAACTTCAATACAAACGCTCAAGGAATAGAACTAGCGGATTATGGTCATCCAAAGGTTGATGAAGGACTTCCACAATACAATCTTGCCTATGCGGTAAAACAAACAGATTCAACACCATTGTTTTATGAACTGTATGATGGAAGTGTTATTGATAATACAGAACTAGAAATCATGTTAGAAGAAGCGAAAGAATATGGATATGAAAAGATAGGACTCTTGATGGATAGAGGATATATCTCTGAAAAGAATATAAAAATGCTTAGAGATAAAGGATATGAATATATCCTCATGATGAAACAAAATCAAACAATCTGCCAAGAAATCGTAAAAGAATATGGAGCGGCAGTGCAATCATTAGAAGGATATTATATTAGTGAACATGAAGTCTATGGAACAACAGTAAAAAAAGAATTATATGGAGAAGAAGTGAATATTCATATCTATTATGATGATGTAAGAGCCAGTGAAGAAAAGATAGCACTGATGAGTAGATATGATGCATGGGAGAAAGAATTAGATAAAAAAGTAGAAAAAAAGCTAGCAGTGGAAGGTGAACTAAAGAAGTATAAGAACGCATTCCACTTGAGATATGATCAAAATGGATACTTGAGATCATATCAAAGAAATAGTAAAGCTATCAAAGAAGAACTTAGAAATTTAGGATTCTTTTTTATCATCACATCAGAAGATATGGATGCCACAAAGACACTAGATGTCTATAGAGGAAGAGATAATATAGAAAAGATGTTTAGAAGCTTAAAGAGTGGAATAGATTTTAATAAAGCTAGAGTACATACTACAGAATCGTTGAAATCAAAAGTGTTCGTGACATTCTTAGCAATGATAATTAGAAATGAGATGTTCCAGAAGATAGAAGGGCTAAGAAAAAAGAACCGCAAAGCATATACAGTTCCAGGAATGATATCAGAATTAGAAAACATAGAATGTACAAGAAACAATGTAGGCAAATATAGAAGAAGATACGCATTAACATCAAAGCAGAAACAGATATTAAAACAGTTTGAAATAGATGAGAAGTATATAGATAGAAGCATTAGTGAATACAGCTATTAATGCTTCTTTTCTTTTTTAGTTATACAAATCATACAAAGTTGAGGTTATTCTCTTAGAAAAAAATTTGCAGTTCGAAAAGTACGCACTTTCATATAATTGCACATTCAAAAATGAGTGTGTTATGATTCAAATGGAGATAAAGAATATGAAAAGAAAAGAAGAACTTCCTGTATGTCCTGTAGCTACTGCAGTTGATTTAATTGGTGGTAAATGGAAATTATTAATTATTCGTAATCTAAGAGTTAGAGCTTGGCGTTTTAATGAATTACAACGTGATTTAGACGGAATTTCGCAAAAGGTTTTAACGGATAGTTTAAGACAATTAATTGATGATGGATTGGTATATCGTCATGATTATCAACAAGTACCACCAAAAGTAGATTATGGATTAACATATTTAGGTGAAAAGATGTTACCAATTATTGATGCGATGGC
>CAVAZS010000193.1:0-2357 GCA_963593385.1 Lachnospiraceae bacterium
CTAGAGTATGTGACTTAATTCAAGTCATTACATTAATTTCTATACCAAATGTGATTCAATCAATTACGAGTAAAAAGAAACAAGTTTTAGCTTTAGGAATAGTATTCTTATTAAATGGTTTCTTGCTATATTCGGATTTAAAACAGAAATTAAAGAGTACAGGATATACTTTTGAAAATTATCCATATATTACAATTGTTGAACAACAAAAGATTGATAACTTTTTATATGATGAATAGGACTGAAATATGCGTGAATTAGATATAAATGAAATAAAAGAAATACAGTTAGATATATTAGATTATTTTCATCATATATGTGTAGAGAATCATATTGATTATTATCTTTCTAGTGGAACATTACTTGGTGCAATTAAATACGATGGTTATATACCATGGGATGATGATATTGATGTTTGGATCAAAGAAGAAGATGTAAAGAAATTAGGAGAAATCATCAATTCTAAAAATAATCGTTATCACTTCTGTGATTGTTACCGAGAAAGTAATTATCCACTATCTTATTGTAAAGTCATGCGTACAGATACTGTTGTATTAGAAAATGCTCATTCATTTAAAAACTATCCTCTAGGATTAAATATTGATGTATTTGTACTATATAAAGCAGATAGGAAAAAAATAAGAAGATATAAAAATAGAATTCACTATCATCGTTATGTATATAAATGCAAAGCACTAAAAAAAATTAAAGGTGAACCTAAACTAAAGAATGCAGTGAAGGATACATTACATCATCAAATGTTTTTACATTCATTTAATGGCAATGCACAGAAATTAAGAAGAACAGTTGAAAAGTGTAAAGGTAATGAAGTTTACTTCAATGGTTATGAAAATGCTGTAGTGGAATATGAAATAGAAGATTTTAAAACACCTGTTTTACATGCATTTGAAGGTAGAGAATATTATATTCCTAGTGGGTATGACCGTATCTTAAGAACTAGATATGGTGATTATACAAAGGATTTACCAGATAGTAAGAAAGTTACACATCATAGCAATAAATGCTATATAAAGGAAGAAAATGAATAAAATGAATGTCGTTTGGCTAACTAGATCTTCAGCTAAATATAAGATGGATTTACTTGATGAGATAGGTAAAGAAGTCAATCTAACTATATTATTTATAGAACATAAGAATAAGCAAAGAGCTAGAGGCTTTTATAGTGATATGTCAGGAAACTATAAAATTGTTTGGTTAAATGAATTTTCTGAGGTAAAAGAACATATTCAAAAAGCGGATATCTTTGTGGATTCATATTATGCGTCTAAATGGGGATATTACTGTACTGGTATTGCAAAAAGATATGGTATACCTACAGTTCTTTACGCAGATGGTGGAATTGCGGTTAAAAGATTTTTCTTAATCGAAAAAATGATCAATCATTTTATGAATAGACATGATTATATTCTGTCTTCTAGTGAAGTGACTGATAAGTATTTTAACTATTATCTAAAAAAACCTAAGAAGACATATCACTATCATATGTCTAGTTTAAAAGAACAGGATATTTTAACGAATAAGAAATATTTTGAGGATAAAGATAAATATAAAAAAGAATTAAATCTTCAAGATTTTACATTTATTAGTGTTGGACAAATGATACCTAGAAAAGGATTTGATATTCTGTTAAAAGCTTATGCTGAGTCTGGATTAAATTCTTCTACTAAGTTATTGATGATTGGTGGAAAACCATATGAAGAACTAGTTAAGCTAAAAGAAGAACTTGGATTAACAAATGCTAGTTTTATAGATGCAATTCCTAAAGAAAAATTAAATAAATATTACGCAGCTAGTGATGCTTTTGTATTTACTACTAGAGAAGATATTTGGGGACTAGTTGTTAATGAAGCTTTATCATTTGGATTACCGTTGATATCAAGTGATAATTGTGTTGCGGCAGAACATTTTAAAGAAAAAGAAGATATTGGTATTTTAGTGGAGAATGAAGATGTTTCTGGATTTGCTCGTGCTATGAAACAAGTATATGAAGATGCAGAATTAAGAAACGATTTATCACATAAAGCTTTAGAAAAAAGTTCTTTGTATATTATAGAACAAGGAACTAGAGATATTGTTAAAGCTTTTAGTTGTATATTAAAAAAGTAATATTCGTATTAAAGAAAATTTATATTAATAAAAGAAAGGACAAAAATGAGAAAACTAATAGGTAATACAAGCTGGCTATTATTTAATCAAATATTTCAGATGATTATCAGTTTTTTTGTTGGAATTTTATCGACAAGATATTTAGGACCGTCAAACTATGGATCAATTACATATATTAGTACATATGTTTCTTTCTTTAGTTCTTTATGTACGATGGGAATGGATACAGT
>CAVAZS010000194.1:0-2263 GCA_963593385.1 Lachnospiraceae bacterium
TTATGTAGTCTATTGCCATACTTGATGTATCATCAGAGTTTTCATATTTTTCCATGAATGCAATATATTCATCAAAGAATGCCTCATAACTATCCATCATTTCTTTAAAACTAGGTGTTACGACGTCACTTAAAACAGAATCATTGTTGCTATTATCACTAGATGCAGTTTCACTAGTTGGTACAGGACTTTCTTCCACTATTTCTTCAGGTTTAGTAATCGTAATTGTCATCTCGTTGAAACTAGATTTCTTTACAGAAAGACTATTGCCATTAGAATCTTTTCCCTCAAAAGTAGTGTCTGTTTTAGAGTAATCGACATTAAATCCTTTTTCTATACATGCATTAATGTAATCACTTAATTCTTCTGCGGTTGTATTACCAACAATAATACGAACATTTGTTTCTGAATTCTCCTTAACTGTACCTTCATGAGAATTAGTTTCAGGAACAAGTGAAGCTAAGCTACTTGATGGCCATGAGAACTCAGCATATTGTTCAGGTGCGTATAAATTTAGACCGACTTCAGAACTTGATTCAAAGAATGTAAGGGTAAGAGAATATCCTTCATTATTATATGCGGAATAAAATCCGGAAGTATAATCTGAATCATTTGTAAAACCTTGGTTTTTACATTCTTCTACATAATCGTTAAATTCTTTTTCCGTTGCTTTATTAAATGTCATCCATAAATATGTATCACTATTTGCATCAATACTTCCATATTTGAAAGATGGTTTAGGCAACATTGTTGCTAAACCACTACTTGGCCATTCTAATTTCTCATAAGATTTAGATGAGCTAGATGATGAACTTTTACTACTAGAATCTTTATTGGATAAGCAACCTGTAAATGAAAATACAACAAGTAGTAGACATGCAGCTAATACACCTAACGTCTTAGTGTTTTTAACTTTTTCTTTTACAATTTGCATTCCACATAAATAAGCATATAAAAATAATCCGAATAGAATTAAACAACCTATACCTTTGAAAATAGATGCTGAAGCGAAACCACTAATACCCATGATAAAAGAAATAACAGCTGCAGCTAATGTGAATTTAGCTTGTTTACTTTTCTTATATTCTAATAATTCATCTCTTTTATCTAAACGATCTTGTTTAGCTTGTTCTTCTTGATATTGAGTCTTTTGCATTTCTTTGATTGTTTTATATTTTTCTTTCTCCATCTTAACTTTGTCACTATCAAGTAGAACTTGTTTTTCTCCACAATATGGACAAGTGATTTGACTTGCGTCAGGGTCAATATTCATTTCTCCACCACAGTTTTTACAATGCAATTTAATTAATTTTGTTTCAGAATGATTGGATAAAGATGCACCACAATTCTCACAGAATAATGCTCCATCTTTATTTTTTGCTCCACACTTTTGACATATCATATTTTTGCCCTCCATTTAAAAGTTAAAGCTTATAAATGGATATTAGAACTGCACGTTAAGTGCAGTCAAAAAAAGAACATACAAGATGTTCTTTAATGGGTATGTGGTTTAAAAGGTGCAGCATTAGTTACATGTGGACCAACATTTTTCTCCATCCACATGACATCATAGTAGCGATTAAATTTATAACCACAGGAGTGGAATAATCCAACTTCTTTATATCCAAGATGTTCATGGAATTGAACACTATTTCGTGTTAGAAATTCATCTTCTACTTCAGGATAAGTAATACATGCATACATGTTTTGAATGCCTTGCTCGATAAGTCTTTTTTCAAGTTCAGCATATAGTGCTTTACCTATACCTTGTTTATGTGCATCTTTGTCAGTATAGATACTTGTTTCTACACAATATTGATATGCAGGTCTAGATTTTAAAGCACTTGCATATGCATATCCTAGAATTCTTCCATTATCTTCAGCGACAATATAAGGATATTTTTCTAGTGTATGTTTAATGCGTTTTTTAAATTCTTCAACTGTAGGTACATCATATTCAAATGTAATCGCAGTATATAAAACATAATAGGAATAAATATTAACTAAATCTTTAGCATCATTTAGATTAGCTTCACGAATAATCATAATCACTTAGCTCCTTTAGCTTTATAGTATATACCTGTTATACAATTAATAACTAAGAAATATAAAAGATCGAGCTTAGAAGATTTTACTCGATCTTTTCATTTATATTATAAGAATTTCAATGCGTCGGGTTCCTAGAATAAAAACTTGTTAAAAAATCTCGATTTCTAACAAGCTTAAATTGGGTAGTATAAAAACAATAAATAAAATCTAGATA
>CAVAZS010000195.1:0-2201 GCA_963593385.1 Lachnospiraceae bacterium
AGACAATTCTTAAGTGTATTCTCTAATGAACAAGCAGTTATTACAGCAGGTATGGAAAGACTAAAGATTATGGGATGGTCATATTGTATTAGTGCCTTTATGGATTGCACGATAGCGGCATCTCGTGGTATTGGTAAGAGTATTCCACCTATGATTATTGTTATCATGGGATCATGTGTATTTAGAATTATCTGGATTTATACAGTATTTGCACATTTCCATACAATTACTTCTCTATATTTACTATATAGCTTCTCTTGGACAATTACTTCTATTGCGGAAATATGTTACTTTGTATATGCATATAGAAAGACAGTAAAGCCATTATGATTAAAAATATAGTA
This sequence comes from Lachnospiraceae bacterium, assembly GCA_963593385.1. Lineage (GTDB taxonomy): Bacteria > Bacillota_I > Bacilli_A > Erysipelotrichales > Erysipelotrichaceae > Bulleidia. Next base: position 345 of record CAVAZS010000195.1, read on the forward strand.
AGAGATACATTCTTTTTATCACAAAAAGCAGAATTAGCCACAAAGAAAGATACGCAAGTATGTCTAGATTTAGTCGACACATTACAAGCAAATAAAGAAAGATGTGTTGGTATGGCCGCAAATATGATTGGTGTAAAGAAAAGAATCATTATTGTTAGTATGGGCTATATGAATGTAGTAATGATTAATCCACAGATTCTTCAAAAAAGTAATCCTTATGAAACAAAAGAAGGTTGTTTATCTTTATCTGGCGAAAGACAAACAACCCGTTACCAAAATATTGTTGTACAGTATTACGACATGCAATGGAAAGAAAGAAAACAGTCTTTTGTGGGATATGAAGCACAAATTATCCAACACGAGATTGACCATTGCGATGGTATCTTAATTTAGTGTTTCAATAAAATCTTTATCTACTTGTCGTAAGAAATATAAGCTAATGCAGAAGGCAATAAACTCAGATATAGGGAAACTAATCCAAATGTAGTTTAGACCAAATAAATGACTAAATAGATATGCTAGAGGTAAGACAATAATTAGTTGTCTAAGTAATGTAATAATGAGTGATTCTTTACTACTTTCTAAACTTTGTAAGATAGCGCAACTTTGTACATTGACACCACCAAATACAAAGGATAAAGAAATAATCTGTAATGCTGGAATACCAATAGAATACATTTGTTCACTAGCATTAAATAAAGATAATAATTCTTTTGGACAGAATTGGAATAATACAGTTCCTAGTAACATAATTACAACTGTAGATAAAATAGAAAGCTTGATACATGATTGTATTCGGCTTTTATTTTTTGCACCATAGTTATAGCTAATGATGGCGATAACTGCATTACTCATACCATTGATTGCCATATATAAGAATTGTTGTAACTTAAAGTAAATACTGAATACAGATACTGCAAGAGTAGAATATGTAGCTAGAATCATGTTCATAAAGATAGTCATAATAGACATGATAGAATTCATTAACATTGAAGGTATAGCAATTTGATACATTTCTTCTGTTAAATTCATATCTAAATGAAAGTGTCTAATAGTCGCATGAATTTCTTTTACTTTATGATTTGTGATGAGGATACCAAGAAGAGTACCGAGCATTTGTCCAAGTACTGTCGCAATAGCTGCACCACTTATTCCTAGCTCAGGGAATCCAAATAAACCAAAGATAAAGATTGGATCTAGGATAATATTTAATAAGGCACCTGCACCTTGAATAATCATGTTATAGAAAGCATTACCTGTAGCTTGCATAAATCTTTCATATACGATTTGTACAAAGATACCAAATCCAAATATTGTACAAATACGCATATATTTTTCACCTTCAAGAATTAATTCTTGATCATGTGAGAATAAATTTAAGAATGCTTTAGAAAAGAATATACCAAAGATAATAAAGATAAAGGAATGGAATAAAGCCATAACTAGACCATGACTTGCGACTTTATTCGCTTTTTCTTTGTCTTTACTTCCTAATGCTCTAGCTAAAAGAGCTTGTACACTAACAGCACCACCAATAGATATCGCAACCATAATCATTTGTATTGGATAACATAAAGAAACTGCATTCAGAGCTACTTCACTGTATCTAGCAACAAACATACTATCAACGATATTGTATAGTGCTTGGATTAACATGGATAAAATGATTGGACCACTCATATTAATGAGTAATTTTCCCATAGGCATCGTGCCTAACTTATCTTTTTGCATAATAAAAAACCTCCTGTTCTTTCTTTAAAAGGACACTTTGAGGTTTCTAACGTTGGCACAAAGTGGGGAAACGTTTGTTTCGGATAGTATTAAACCAAATTATTAGAGTATCGTCAAGAATATAAC
>CAVAZS010000196.1:0-2198 GCA_963593385.1 Lachnospiraceae bacterium
GAAACATCATAATAAGTTTCTATTTAAACATTACACAAACACAATATGTCATGATTGAGTATTCCACGTACTTAGAGCCACACACTCCACCATTGAGACCCACTCATTCCATTAGATAGAACCACACAATCCATCATAGAGATCCATTTATACACCTTCGAGTTGTAAGATGTACTTGTAGAATTTTGAATTCTACTTATATCTTGCGAATTGGAGGTGTTTTTTATGCGAGATTTAAAACGTATTCTTGAACTCAGATTCAAGAACTATTCTCAGCGAGAAATCGCGAGAATGCTTAAGGTATCACGTAATACTGTTCGTGATGTTTTTAATGCGTCAGATGCTGCTGGTGTATATTGGAACAAGGCGCATGGTTTGAGTGAAAGCCAATTAGAAGAACTTCTATTTCCTAAAAGTGGTTTAGATGTTTCTTATGCACAACCTGATTATGATTTGATTCATAAAGAATTACTAAAGGTTGGTGTTAACTTAAAAATGTTATGGAAGGAGTATGTGGATTCATGTACTGAATCTCATAAGGTCTATCTTAAGTACAGTGCCTTCTGTAGTAATTATTCTGATTATGTAAAAAAGAATAAATTGACAATGCATATCAAACAAAAGCCGGGAGATAAAATCATGGTGGATTGGGATGGAAAAACAATGAAAGTTCATGACCGTTCTTTAAACCAGGATGTAACAGCTTATCTTTTTGTCGCTGTTTTGCCTTTTAGTATGTATTGTTACGTAGAAGCTTGTCCTAGTATGGATTCAAAAAACTGGATTAATGCTCATATTCACGCTTTTGAATATTTTGATGGAGTTACTCGTCTTTTGGTTCCTGACAATTTAAAAACAGGTGTTATTCAACATAAAAAATATGAAGATCCTGTTTTGAATAAATCATACCAGGAAATGGCGGATCATTATGGAATGGCTATTATTCCAGCTCGTGTCAGAAGCCCTAAAGATAAAGCTTCTGCAGAAGGTTCTGTATATAGTATTGCCACTACAATAATTGGATTATTACGAAACCGTACTTTTTTTACATTTGAAGCATTAAACAAGGCAATACTTATTGAACTAAATAAATTAAATGAAGAACCATTTCAAAAAAGAGATGGATCAAGAAAATCTGTATATTTGGATGAAGAAATAGATTTTATGAATCCACTTCCTAAATTCCCATTTGAATTAAGCGAATGGAAGATAGCTACGGTTCAAATGAATTATCACATTCTAGTTGATAAGATGAATTATTCAGTTCCTTATGAATATGTTGGTAAACGTGTTGAAGTCAAATTCACTAAAGACAAGATTACTGTTTTCTACAAAAAGAATCAGATTTGTGAACATAAAAGACTATATGGACGTCGAAATCAATATTCAACCAATGAATCACATATGCCGAAGAACCATCAATTGTTTATGTGGAACAAAGATCGATTCATTGATTGGGCTTCTACAATAGGTCCATCCACTCTTGAGATTATTAATCAAATATTTGCTCGATACAAAGTGGTAGAACAGGGCTATAAAAGCTGTTTATCTATTTTGAAATTAAGCGATAAATATACGCAGGGAAGATTAGAAAATGCGTGTAAGTTGGCACTCTCCCGCTTATCTAATCCTACCTACAAAAATATTAAGTTGATTCTAGAATCGGGTCAAGACGAACTAAATCATGAAAATCAGAATGATAAAAAAGAAGATACAACCTACGCCTTTACAAGAGGAGCAGAATATTACGGAGGAAAATAATAATGAATCAAGAAATATATGAAAAATTAAGAGATATGAGATTACCAATTATGGCTGAAGAGTATAAAAAAACAATCCGAAAATCCGGATGCACCCACTCTATCATTTGATGAACGATTTGAAGTTATGGTTATAAATGAATATGATTCACGTATCAATCATACAATTGAGAGATATATTAAAAGTGCAAAATTTTATGATTCAACGGCTAATATCCAAGATATCAATTATAAGCCAGACAGAGAAATCAATCGTGGAATGATTGAAGAATTAAGTACAAACTCATATATTCAACAGGGATTAAATATAATCATTATAGGTGCTTCGGGCTCTGGAAAGACATGGATATCCAATGCATTTGGAGTCAATGCATGTCTACAACGATATCGCGTAAGATATATAAGACTTCCTGATTTATTCCAAGAAATAGAAGAAGC
>CAVAZS010000197.1:0-2133 GCA_963593385.1 Lachnospiraceae bacterium
ATATTATTATCTGGTTGTACATTAAAAAAGAGAGGGACTCTTACCCAAGAGCAATTAGATAATACTTTTCAATTTGAATCCAGTAATGATATGAATGTTTTTTATAATGAAGATGGAACACATCGATGGTCTTATCCACCAGATGAATCTTATAGTGAGGAAGAAACTAAGTTTTACATAGATGGAAATGCATGTATATGTATAACTGATAATTATATAATTGGAAAAGTACTAATGAGTTCGGAAGATGTAATGTATATAACACTTGGTTCACATTGTTATGAAGAAAAGCATGATGGAATTGTGATGTTAAAACCACAAGATATCAACTTTGAAGATAGAGATAAAGTGCAATTTGGAAGTTTAATAAAAATATATTATGAATTTCCTGAAGGTTTCACACCCAATTCTTATCTTGAATATCTAGACTATATGACTTATATTGTCACATTTTAATAATGTGTATAAGTGAAATTCAAAAGCCTCCATCAACAATAAAAATATTACATTATCATATTCATGTTGGTTAATACACTTGTACTTTTTAGGTTTAAAGCATAACATATAGATGCCCAGAAGACAGCAGAAGATAGAGCGGGAACTCAATGATTCTTCTGTTTTTCTTTTTCTTTTCCAATATAATAATCATTACCAAGTGATCCAAATGGATTTCAGTTGGCATATACCGTATTCTACATTGAGAATTTTAAATGAATATATAGAAATCTCATCCAATCATTTTCTGCTAGTATAGTTTTAATATTTCCTTGAATAGTTGGGCCAGTAAATATGCTACATATATTTCATCTTCATGCAAAAAATAACATCTTATTTTTATATATTTGGTTTTCAATTATAATTCTATGAGAATTACAATAAAATAGTATTATCAAAATATAGGAGATTACATATGATTATCAAATCATCTAAGATATTAAGAAACGATTGCAATGTTATTTCTGAATTATCTCACAAGGAAGTGCAACCTATTTTCATTGCAAAAAATGATGAAGGTGATTTGGTTGTCATGAGCATAGAAACATATGAAAGAAGAGAAGAAATACTTCGCTTGCGTGCAAAACTAGATGCAGTCGAACAAGAACGTCTATCTGGCTGTAAAACATACACTTTAGACGAAGCAAAAAAAGAACTAAAGGACATTATTAATGGCTAAACCAAAAATTTTAGCTTCTGCTATGAATGGTTCAGTTTGGTTTGCAGTGGTATGAATGGTTAGCTATTGCAAACACAAAAAATATCAGCTAACAAGTAATTATTTACGAATTAGCTGATTTATCATTTTGAAGTTAATATTATTTTGTTACATTTTAATTTATCTTAAATCTATTTCAAATTCTCTACCATCAATTTCCATTTTTACTTTTAATGGTTTTTCATCCGTTCGAAGGGAATCAGGTACATTTTTAAATCCAAACAATTGAGAACTTTCTGCATTTAAAGGTTCAAGGTCTAATACTCCTATATGATCACCATGTTCGTAAAGACATGAAGGAATGGTCATTTCACCACTATATTCATATCCATCTGCGTAAATGAGTTTTGCAGTCCACCATACCGTTATTGAATTTTTTGAATTATTCTCAAAGTTCACACGCAAAGTAACCCAATTTGTATCGTCAACTATGGCAAATTCGTATTTTGTTACAGTTACAGTTACATCGTCAATTGTTAAAGGTTCATTAAGTTTACCTGTTTTAGTTGATTCACATCCTATTAATGAAATTGCAATTGCAAATAGAGTTAATATTTTTAAAATATGTTTCTTCATTTTTTGCTCATCCTTTCTGCTTTAGCAATTGCATCACTAAAACAGTTTTCACACAATACATAACCAGGAACACGATAAGCAATTACAGTATCTGGATTTTCAAATTCTAATTTATCATCAAGGTATGATTTAGACTTTGAGCATCCATCAGCCTTATGCAAAACATGCGTTTTATTATTTAAGATATATTTTATTTCCATAGAACCCTCCCGAACTATGCCTTTATTTTCGTATATATATATATATATATGTCAAGAGCATAATTTATCTTTTGGTTTGCATATTTTTTATAAAAAAAGTCACTATCGTGACTATAACTAATCATTGAGCAGAGACAAAGTTTT
>CAVAZS010000198.1:0-2048 GCA_963593385.1 Lachnospiraceae bacterium
TAATTTTTATGCTTCTGATTTTATATCAGAAACTACATTGACTCATAGATGTTCTCCAGAGTGTATTCAAGAAGCATTATCCAAGAATTTAATTGTAAGAAATCAAAGAAATGGTGTGAATGGTTATTCCATAACACCTTATGGAAGGGAGATTTTCAGATGAAAAAGAGAACTAAGATTTTATTAATCATTGGATCAGTAGCTTTTTTTCTATGTTGTGGTGTAGGTGAATATTTATATGAAAATGAAAAATATCAAAAAGGCATAACTGCTATTAAAGAAAACGACTATTATACTGCCAAGAAATATTTAGCAAATTTTTATTTTAAAGATTCACAAGAATTATTTAAATCTTTTAAAAATGAAACATATTACAATTGGGGACTTTCTAAAATGAATGAAGCGAGAAAAAATCAAAGTTCATCCCAATATGATATAGCAAAAGATTATTTCGAAGAAATTTCAGATTACAAAGACGCTAAAACTCTAGCAGAAAAGTGTGAAAGCAGATCTACTGACCTTTGGTATAAAGCATATAAAGCAAAGGAAGATTCCAAGGTCAAATGTGATTTATGTAATGGTACAGGAAAGGTTAAATATTATTACGGTAGTAGCGCATTAGAAGCATATCTTAGTGGACATAACGATTATGAATACGGTCCTTGCTCAAGATGTGATGGCAAAGGATATTATTACGAATAAATCTTTTATCATTTTTAGAACTTATTAGCCATTATAAGGAGGGAATCAACATGGCAAAAAAACCTAATTTAAAAGAGTTAGAAAAGATGATGAACAAAGGTAACCCATCTTTCATTATTACTGGAGAACAATACCGTGCGAAAACAGGCGCTGATTTTCCAAAGAACAAATCGTATGCAACAAATAAATCTGCTATTGCTGTATTAGCAAAAGCTCATGGTTATCGTTTGAAAGTTAAACCATTAGAAATAACATTTGAGAAAGTTGAGGGAGAATAACATGGATGGTTTTTCAATTTTTATGCTTATAGCTTTTGTTATTGAGATTTATATTTTGTATATTAGAACAAAAAATGAAGCTATTTCAAAACAGAACGAAGAAAAAGCAAAACAAAGCAGAGAAAAATATTTCGATAATAAAGGATATTTAATAAAACGCGATTCAGGTGTGGATGTGCGTCTAGAGCCATATTATGAGGAAATATACTTTTATGATAAAAAAGATCCTTACTATAGAACTATTGCATTTAAAAATGTAGCCACAACAGAACTTGTAGATAATAGTAGATGGAAATCAGGGGGTCGTTATAAAACAAACAAATATATGCTTGTAGTAAACAATAGGTGGTGGAATCGCCGCCTTTACTTAGATGATTCTTTAGTAGAAAGTGCAAAAAGTGCTCAAATTCCACATCTTCTTTTTGATGAACAATATTATAGAAGAGCTTATTGTATAGATTTAAGCGATTATACAGGTTTGCATAGTCAATATCCAACGGATGTTCGTAAAGAAGAAAAGTTTATAGCAGAAACCACTTCACTTCTATCTAAAGAAGAAGGAGAAAAAATAGTTCGTTGGATGAAAGGTTACGACAACTAATTATACTCTTGCAGGGATTACTTCCCTGCTTTTATTTATCTCATTCAATCATGTACATGTTAAACTTTATATATGAAATACATATTATGCTCTGAATATCAAAAAGAATTTATTTATCAAGATTTATTAACTAAAAGTAATGGTGCTTTAGGTACTAGATTATTTACTTTAAGTAACTTATTAGAACGAAGAAATGAAGTAACTGTTAAGACTGCTTTTGTAGTAAGAAGAAAGTTATTAGAAAAGGAAGATGAATATCCTTGCTACAGGGAGATGTTTAACTATCCTGATTTTATTAATGAGATTATCTCATTTGCTAGAGAAATGATTCTTTGGAATATCCCTACTACTTCTTTACCTAGTAATACGGATAGAGAAAAAGAATTACAAAGTATTTTATCTTTAGTTATACAAGAAGATTTAGTTGAACATGATATCGTTCGAACATGTGATGCGAATATTCAAAA